>JALYMD010000444.1 GCA_030773875.1 Chloroflexota bacterium
TTCCAGCAGGATCACGCGAGCCTTGGTGGGATCGATGTGGTCAAAGTCGCGGGCTAGGGTGAAGCGGGAAATCTCGGCGATGGAGCCAGCCAACTCCACTCCGGTCGGACCGCCCCCAACGACCACAAAGGTCAGCAGCGCTTCTCGCTCCGCCGGATTGAGTTCCCGCTCCGCTTCCTCGAACGCCCGCAGCACCCGCCGCCGGATTTCCAGCGCGTCCTCTAAGCTCTTCAGGCCGGGCGCCAGCGGCTCCCATTCATCATGGCCGAAATAGGCGTGGCTCGTGCCGGCGGCGAGGACCAGGTAGTCGTAGGGCAGCCGGGTCCCGTCGTCCAGCACGGCTTCCCGAGCAGCGGCGTCGATGGCGGTCACCTCAGCGAGGAGAACCGTGGTGTTGGCCTGCTTGCGGAGGATGGCTCGGATCGGGGAGGCGATGTCGGCCGGTGAGAGCGCGGCGGACGCCACCTGGTAGAGCAGGGGCTGGAAGAGGTGGTGGTTGCGTCGGTCGACGATCGTGACACTGACCGGCTGCTCCCGCAGCGCTTTGGCAGCGTACAGCCCGCCAAATCCGCCACCCACGATGATGACTCGTGGTTCCCGCGGCGTCTCGTCAGACCTCGGCTCTGGTGCAGCTGATGGAGATGATTCGACTGCTTCCGCGACCACCCAGCCCACCCTTTCATCCCGTAGCAGAGCCAACGCCAGCGCATGGCCTCACCCAGCCATCACCAACCGGTGGAAAGCGTACCCGTCGCTGCCCGGCCGCGCCAAGCATGCGGGCTCGGTGATCGGGAACCTTGGGCAGTGGTAGGCTGGAATGACTTGAGGCCATTTGGGGCGTCTAGGGGACCAGCCCCGAGAGGGCAAGGGTGAGTGCAACCGGCGTTCGAGGTGGAATGGACCGGCAAAGGCGTTCACGAAAAGGGAATCCGAACCGAATTAAGACCGCCTGGATGCGGCAGGCGGCCAGCCTCCTCGCTCTGGGCATCCTGCTCGCTGCCTGCGCCGATACCGGTGATGGCTCTGGCGTCCCCGCAGAATCGCGCTCCGGAGGGGATCATCCAGCCGGGATTCCTCCCCGTGCCGATCGGGCTGAGGTGCTGGCCGTCACCGACGGTGACACGATTTCGGTCCGCATCGAAGGAGAGGAGGATCGAGAGCCGGTTCGGCTCATCGGCATCGATACCCCGGAGAAACCCGGCGGGAATCGTCCGCCGGAGTGTTATGGAGCAGAGGCATCCCGGCGAACCGCGACGATGATGCCGCCGGGTTCGGAGGTCTTTCTGGAACGAGACACGATCAACCGCGACCGCTACGACCGCCTCCTGCGATACGTCTGGTACGTCGATGCCGGCGACGGGCGTGCGGTGCTGGCCAACGAAGTGCTGGTCCGCGAGGGCTACGCCATCGCCCGCACCTATCCCCCGGACGATCTCTACGCCGATCGCTTGGCGCGAGCCGCGGATGCCGCGCAGGCGCGTGACGTGGGTCTGTGGGCCGCGTGCGGAGGGGCGGATACACCCCTTGGTGACAGCTAGGATTCTCCCGATCCGCTTCACTGCGGGTCGCCCCCGTGCCGAGTGAATCTGCGACCGGTACGGCTATGGTCTGCAATGCCAAGGCACGACCCCATTGGGCATGAAAACCTGAAGAGGGGGCATCTGCCCAGGCGCGTCTGCCCGTACCCCGTCAACAGCGGTAGCGGTGGGGTTCTCCAGCATGTCGGCGACTGAGGCTGGACGGTTGTGACCCGAGCCGGCGTGGGTACTGAAGGGTGGACGTGCCCGTCCGACTCTTGATGCGCCGGCGCCGCCGGTGGGCCGACTTCCTGTGACAATCACGTGGTGACGCCAGTGCTGGTACATCACTGGTAGAGACGCCAACAGAACAAGGGGTGGTGGATGACCAGCCGGCGAACGAGCATCGTCTGCGGGGCTCTGCTCGTACTCACGGCTCTCGTCAGGGTCTGGGTCCCGCCGATGGTCCGTGCCGCGCCCCAGGGCGCCGTCTGGGCTTGGGGCGAGAACGGCAACGGCCAGTGGGGCAACAGCCCCGGTTCCCTCAGCCTCGCGCCCGTCCAAGTCGGTGGTCTGATCGGGGTGACCGACATTGCCGCCGGATCAGCGCACAAGCTGGCGCTGAGGCGCGATGGCAGTGTATGGACCTGGGGCGCGAACGCCCGGGGCCAACTCGGTAACGGTACCGTCACTGACAGCCTCAGCCCCATCCCCGTCGGCGGCCTCGGCCGGGCGGTTGCCGTCGCGGCCGGGACCGAGCATAGCCTCGCCCTGCTCGCTGACGGCACGGTCTGGGCCTGGGGTGCGAACGACGCGGGCCAACTGGGCGAGGCAAGCCCTGGCACTTGCGGTAGGCGGGATGCCGAGAACCCCGTGCTGATCGGCTGCAGCCCCACGCCTGTGCAGGTCGAGGGCTTGAGCGGAGTGACCAGTGTTGCGTCAGGGGCCCACCACAACCTGGCCCTGCTCGCCGACGGCACAGTGTGGGCCTGGGGCGCGAATACTGGCCGGAGCGTGTTGGGACCTGGTGCCCCTGAGAGCGGCTGCGACTTCACCTCCTGCAGCCGGACCCCCACCCCGGTGGACGGCCTCGACGGGGTGAGCGCCCTTGCGGCCGGGGCCAGTCACAACCTCGCCCTGCTGGTCGACGGGACCGTCAGGTCCTGGGGCGTGGATGCCAATGGCCAGTTGGGGCGCCCTTCGGAGCCGTGTGGTCGTCTTGGCTGCGGTCCAACACCCGGTTACGTCAGCGGCCTCCGTGAGGTGACGGCCATCGCGGCCGGCGGGGATCACAGTTTGGCGCTCCGGGCTGATGGCACCGTCTGGGCCTGGGGCCAGAACTTCTATAGCCAGTCAGGTTCACCCTCCAGTTTCAGCAGCGGCCCCGCTACGGTGGGCGGCCTCACGGGGATGATCGATATCGCCGCTGGGCCAGCGCACAGCCTGGCGCTGGGGGCCGACGGCAGTGTCTGGGTCTGGGGGGCGAACGCCTATGGCTATGATGGTCGGCCCGGTCCGGACTTTTGCAGCACCGAGAGCAGCGTGCCTATCTCGTGCAGCCCAATGCCCAGCCAAGTCGGCGGCCTCCATGGGGTAATCGCCATCGCGGCCGGAGGTGCGCACAACCTGGCTCTAGGCAGCGAGGGTCATCTGGCGCCACCCCAACTGCCGGCCTCCGTCTGGGGTTGGTCGGGCGGCCACCGCCGCTGCCATTCGGCCTGGGGATGGCCAGGTTGCGGGCTAGCACACTCGGCAGCCCCCAGTGCGCGGCGCACGTCAGTCGAGAGCAGTCAGACGGCGAGGATTCTCCCGTATGCTGGCCGTGGGGCCAGAATCACTGCAGGCCGACATCGGGGCGCGGTTGCCCGCCCCGCCAGCCGTGGTTCCCGCTGATCTTGCGAGACCGCGCCCGCCGCGGACAGGTAGGGCGGCGGCCCCGTACCCTTCAGCCGGAGCGGCTGCCGGTCACCAAGCGCGGCGTTCAACGGCGCGCAGGTCTGGAGGCGCAGGTGGCGGAAACCGGCAGCAGACGAGGGGACCTCGAGGCACAAGTGGGGGCACCAGGGGAAGCTGCCGGCGAGGAGCCTCTGCCATAAGGCGGTGGGCGGACACAAGGCCGCGGAGACGTGCGTGAGGAACCCGTTCAGCTGGCTCGCGGAGAGAGCCGCGACAATCGTCGAAACACTTGGATATGGCGGGGTCGCGATCCTCATTGCCCTGGAGAACGTGTTTCCCCCGATACCCTCAGAGTTAATCCTACCGCTGACCGGTTTCCTCAGCGGCCAAGGGCGAATGTGGCTACCCGGCGCTATCGCAGCCGCGACACTCGGGTCCGTGGCCGGCGCACTCCTGCTCTACGGCGTTGGGGCTCGTCTTGGGGAGGATCGGCTACGCAGGGTGGTCGATCGGTACGGGCACCTCCTCACCGTGAGTGATAAGGACCTGGACCGTGCCGAGGGGTGGTTCGACCGGCATGGAGCTTGGGCGGTTCTCTTTGGCCGTCTGCTTCCGGTCGTCCGCAGCCTGGTATCCGTCCCGGCGGGCGTCCGCCGCATGCCGCTGGTCCAGTTCGTCCTCTACACCGCGATCGGCAGCGGGCTTTGGAACACCGTCCTGATCGGGTTGGGTTGGGTGCTTGGTGATCGCTGGGAGATGGTCAGGCAGTACGCAAAGTACGGTCAGTACGCGCTGCTCGCCGGTCTGTTGTTCGGTGGAATCTGGTTCTTTCGCCGGCGGCAAGAGCAGCAGGACTGAACGAACGTGCAGACGAGGAAGCCGCTGCCAGCACTTGCTATTCCTCGACAGGCGCCAGCCGGTTC
Source organism: Chloroflexota bacterium (assembly GCA_030773875.1). The sequence goes on from JALYMD010000444.1 coordinate 4,337, forward strand.
TCCCGAACCGTCCGGGCATACCAGCGGCCGCTGTCCTTGATGGTACGTTGCTGGGTCGTGAAGTCGACGTGGGTGATCCCGAAGCGGCGGTCATAGCCGAACGCCCACTCGAAGTTATCCAGCAGGGACCAGACGAAATACCCCCGCAAAGGCACACCGGCCGCAATCACGTGCCCCGCCGCGGCGAGGTGGTCCGCCAGGTACCGGATGCGAGCAGGGTCTGGGACACGGTCTCCGGTCGGTGCCGGGTCCTTATAGGCGGCGCCGTTCTCCGTGATGAAGAGGGGCAGCGTCGGATACTCCCGGTTGAGCCGGACGAGCAGCTCCTCCAGGCCGCTGGCGGCCACCGGCCAGCCCATCGCGGTCCGCTCGCCCTCCGGAGGAGCCTGCACGAAGCCCAGCGGGCCGTCATCGCTCGCGGCGAGATAGGTCGGGAAGTAGTAGTTGACGCCGAGGAAGTCGATCGGAACGGCAATGGTTTCCAGGTCGCCTGCCTCTACCCGGGGGGCAAGGGCACCATAAGTGTCCAACATGTCCGCCGGATACCCACAGCCAAAGATCGGATCCAGGAACCAGCGATTGAGGTACCCGTCGTAGCGCCGGGCGGCTGCTGCGTCGGCGGGCTCCGGGGAGGCCGGATACGTCGGACTCAGGTTCAGAGTGATGCCGACCGAGGCGTCCTCATTGTTTGCCCTGATAGCCGGTACCGCCCGTCCGTGGGCCAGGAGCAGCGTGTGGGACGCGGCAAGCGCGTCGTCCAAGTCGGTGCGTCCAGGGGCATGCACCCCCATCTGGTAACCAAGAAATGCGCTGACCCACGGCTCGTTGAGCGTGATCCAACGGTTGACCCGGTCGCCGAGACGGCGACTGACCACATCGGCGAAGTTCACGAAGGCGTCCGCCGTCTCCCGGTTGGGCCAGCCGCCAGCATCCTCCAGCGGCTGGGGCAGGTCCCAGTGGTAGAGCGTCACCCAGGGCGCGATCCCGACCTCCAGCAGGCCGTCGACGAGGCGATCGTAGAAATCGAGCCCACCGTCGTTGACCTGACCGCGGCCGTCCGGCAGAACCCGCGGCCAGGCGACCGAGAAGCGATAGGCGGCGAGGCCTAGCTCCCGCATCAGCGCGATGTCTTCCCGCCACCGGTGGTAGTGATCGCAGGCGACATCCCCCGTGTCGCCGTTGAGGATCTTCCCGGGAGTGTGGCTGAACCGGTCCCAGATCGACTCCCCCCGCCCATCCTCCCGCGCCGCCCCCTCGATCTGGTAGGACGCGGTCGCCGCCCCCCAGACAAACCCATCTGGGAAACCCCTGCCAGAGTCGGAGGTGGTCGTGCCCGTCATGATCCCTCGGCTCCTTTCATCCGGCGACCTGATTTCTCACCCGTAGCTCGATGCAACGCTCCTCTATGAAGCGCCGTCGGTCAGGATGCGCTCCAGGTGACGGAGGCTGACGGTGACGTCCGTCAGGGCATCGGTGGGGTGATCTTGCTCGACGACACAGCAGCGGGTTCCGCTGGCGGCGTCAAGAACGGCCGTCCAGTCGATGATCCCGGTTCCAACGGGGGCATCGGAGCGGCCAGGGTCGGCGGCCATGTCCTTGACGTGGATCAACGGGAATCGCTCTGGGTAGCGCCGCAGGAGCGCGATGGGGTCCACCCCGGCGAAGCGGACCCAGTAGACGTCCAACTCGAACGCCACGAGGGCCGGATCGGTTCCGGCGAGCAGGAGGTCAAAGAGGCGAGCCCCATCGTCGCGTACCGGCGCGAACTCCGCATCGTGATTGTGGTAGGCGAACGTCAAACCCGCCGCCCGGCACTGCTCCCCCCAGCCGTTGAGCATCGAGGGGAGACCGTGGACCTGCGAGGTGATCCGCTGCGCCGGCGGGAGCGAAGGCAGCACCGCGAAATCACAGCCGAGTGTTTGCAGGTCTTCCAGCACCTGACCCGGCTCCGTGGCGAACCGGTCGAAGGGGACGTGGGCGCCAATGGCGCGGAGGCCGAGGCTATCGAGGGCGGCACGCAATTCGGGAACGGACAGCCCTCCGTACCCAGCTAACTCCACCGCCTGGTAGCCGATAGCGGTCAACTCCCGGAGTGTTCCGACCATGTCTCGGGCGGTCCACTCTCGCACGGTGTAGAGCTGGAGGGCAATCTGCGGCTGGATCACGAGCTTCCCTTCCACTCACCCGCGAGAGGTCTTCGTTCCTGCCCGCTCGGTATACGCATCTCCCGGGCCGCCCTCAGGGCCGAGACTCGCGGCAGCCCGGGGTCGTCCGGTGCTAACCGTGCCACCGGCCGACGTGCCCGTGCGTCACTCGCTCGACGCGCTGTCTCACATCTCCCCGCAAATCTCGCCCGTGGTAGTGCGAGTTCGCTCCGAAGGAGGCGAGCCGGCACGGAGTGTCAGGTACGAAATACGTAGGAAGGATCAACCACGCGAATACGTACCAATGACGATGCGGGTAGGGGCCAGGAAGGGCACCATGGTGTCCTGTTCCCCGGAGTCGTCCTGCAAGGGAACAAGCGGAACGGAGGGCGTCGGTCATGGACAGCCAGGCAATCGTCGGTCCGCCCACCGGAACGGCGCGGACCGTGCTGCGGTTTGCGCGCCACCACCGCGCCAAGCGGGAGACCGAGGTGGCCGCGTTCGTGGAGGAGCTCTTCTCGCTTGGGATCCGGTGCGGCTATGACCCCTTCATGATTGCCGTCCAGAGCGCCGTCGAGACGGGGCTCGAGGGGGTCGGCGGCGGCTGGCTCTCCCGCGCCTGGGAAAAGCATCTCAACCCTGGTGGCATCGGCATCACCCACGATGGCGCCCTCTCCCCGACCTGGGCCAACGGAGCCGATGCCGCCCGCGCGATGCTCGTCCACCACGCGGCGTATCTCGGCTCGCTGCCGGCTGCGCTGGCCCCCTACGTTGGGCTCGATCCGCGCTACCACAAGGTCGCCGAGGCCGGGCTCGCCGGATCCGTCCGCGTCTGGGGCGATTACGGGAACGGGCGGTGGGCCGTCGATCCTGGTTACACCGGAGCCATCGCCAATCGCGCCCACGCGATCCGCGCATTCGAGACCGTCACCGACCCGAATGAGGAGGACCCAGTGATGACACCGCCGATCATCGACCGATTTCTTGAGGGCAAGTGCTACCCCAACCGGCGCTGGGGAGAGGTGCAAGGTCGGCCCGCCTACATCGTTGTGCATTGCCAGGAAGGCTTCAACGCGGGCAGTTACGAACGCTTCCTCACGGACGACGCATCGGCCACCGTCATGATCGGCCTGGATGGCGGGATCTGGCGGGTGGTCCGGGAGCAGGATGCCGCCTGGGCCAACGGAGACGTTCGCCAGGCGAGCCAGAAAGCCCGGGACGGCATCCTGAGGCTTGGTCCCTTCCCCCATCCTGACCCGAACCTCTGGTCCCTCTCGATCGAGGCCGAGGGTTTTCACAACGGTCAGCACCCCCAGGTGCAACTCGATGCGATCATCTGGCAGGTCAAGACGTGGATGCGGCGCTACAACATCCCGGCGCGGAACATCCTCCGTCACTCCGACATCAACGGCGATCGTGACAGGGACCACGGCCGCTGGTTCTGCCCTGGAGACGCCGTCTATGTACCCGTGACCGCCGCGGCGGAAGAGGTCACCGTGCGACCGAACCGGGCGGGATACGTCAACCCGACCGCACCCCCGAGCTACGACGGCAACGACAAGCGGTTGAACGGTGTCCTCTTCCACGCAGCTAAGGGAGAGGTGCGGGCCGCGGTCGACGAGCTGAACTGCCGTGAATGGGCCCGGCGGGATGCCTTCATGACGCGACCGCCACTGGCGGCGGGGGAAGCCTTCGATGTCCTCTACTGGATCGAGGGTGAAAAGGTGGAGGGTGAGGCACGGTGGTGGGTGACGGCTAGCGGCTCCCGGATCTGGTCCGGCGGGACGGATCGAAGGCCCGCTGGCCTTCGGTTCACCCCGGGAATCACGGTCCCGGTCCTGGCCAGCAGGCCGTAGCCATTCCTGGAACCGGGGAAACGACCGCTACGTCGCTGCAGCCGATGACCGAGGCTCGATCCGGACCCGACGACGAACATCCCGGCCGTGGGCGAGGCAGGCGTGTCCGTCGCCTTCTTGGTCTTCACGCCGGCTTACGGAGTCCGGGATGCTAGGACAAGGTGCGAACCGGCATGTTTTCCCAGCCCGAAACCACCCATCTTGTCAGGAGGACTTTGAGGGATGTGCTCCGTGATGCGGAGTACATCCCTCGAATCAGGAAAGGCGCCACCGTGCGGCAGGTTAACCCTGCTCCGACTGACACCCAGATCCGCAAGCCACGGAGGGCAGCCGATCACTTGGCCTCGCCCCACATCATCGCCGTAGCGATGAGGCACCGAGCTGCCGGGCGCTTACCTAGCCAGGTAGCGGAGGGTCGTGGTCAGCAGGGTTTCGATGCCGTTCGCCAGGGCTTCCTCATCAAAGTCGAAGCGCGGGTGGTGGTGGCCCCACACGAGCCCCTTGTCTGGATTGCGGCTGCCAACGATGTAGTAGCAGCCGGGGACCTGCTCCAGGAAGTAGCTCATATCCTCGGCGCCCATCGTCTGCGGGGCCTCGATAACCCGGTCAGGTCCCACGACCTCAGCCGCCGCCGACCGGACCAACTCGGTCATCTCAGGGTCGTTGACCGTCGCGGGGTAGCCAAAGCGGTACTCCACGGTCGCCTCGGCCCGCATGGAAGTGGCAATGCCGGTGACTAGCGCCTGGATCCGGTCAGCGATCTGCTGGCGAACCTCCGGATCGAAGGTGCGGACGGTGCCCCGCAACTCCGCAGTATCCGGAATCACGTTGAACGCTTCACCCGCCTGGAAGGCGCCGACGGTCACGACGGCGGCCTTGGTCGGATCCACCTCCCGGGAAACAATCGTCTGGAGCGCGACGACGATCTGCGCGCCGACCGCGATCGGATCCACCGTGGACTGCGGCCGGGCGCCGTGCCCACCTTTGCCCTTGATGTTGACGATGAAGCGGTCGGCAGCGGCCATGGTGGCCCCAGCTCGGACCCCGATCACCCCGAGCGGCTGCTCCTGAGCGAGGTGCATGCCAAAGGCCGCATCGACCTTGGGATCTTCAAGCACGCCGGCCTCGATCATCGGCTTCGCCCCACCCGGCGGAAGTTCCTCCGCCGGCTGAAAGAGCACCTTCACCGTGCCGGCAAAGCGGTCCCGCTGGTCAAGGAGCAACCGGCTGACCCCGAGCAGCATGGCGGTGTGGCCGTCATGGCCGCAGGCATGCATCACCCCGTCGGCCACCGAGCGGTAGTCGACATCGTTCTCTTCCCGGATCGGCAGCGCATCCATATCGGCGCGCAGTAGGACGGTCTTGGTCGGCCCGTCGCTCGACGCCGTACCGCGGATCAAGCCGGTGACACCGGTCTTAGCAATTCCGGTGCGGATATCCTCAACCCCAAGGGCCTGCAGCCGCTCCGCGACGAACCGCGAGGTCTCAACCTCCTGGAACCCCAGCTCCGGGTGCTCGTGCAGGTGGCGCCGGTCGGCGATGACCCCAGGCATAATCTCGTCAATGTCATCGCGCAGGCGCGTCCCAGTCATGACCATGCTCTTTCCCCCTCTGTAGGCCGCCCCAACATGAACGGCAGCCATCTACCAGGGTGGACCTTACCAGACCGGGAGCGAGCGGTCACGGCCGAGAGCACCAACGTGCGGCCGGTCCCGATGCGTCATCTCCGATCGCTGTGTTCCGCGGTGCCGTGCTAGCATCCGCCAAAGCGGCGTGCTCAAGACGGATCTGACCCGGGAACGACCGGACATCGCGGCCAAAGGACGAGAGGAGCAGGTCATGTCGAGCGGAACGCCGCCGAAGCCCTCGCCCCGTCTGACCGAAGAGGAAGCCAGCGCGTTGGCCGAGCGTGCCGTCGAGCAGGCAGGCGGAACCCGGATGATCTACCGGAACCCCCGCCATCCGTTCAGCCTGCACCCGACCAAGACCTTTGACGTGGACGGGCACCCAGTCGAGGTCCGTTGGGG
>JALYMD010000445.1 GCA_030773875.1 Chloroflexota bacterium
GGCGCCGACCGGTCCTCAGGAGGATCGCTTCGTCAGCGGCGACCTGGTCATCGACTTCGCCCTCCACGAGGTGCAGGTTGCCGGTCAGGCCGTCCCCCTCACCCCCAAGGAATACCGGATGCTGGAGGTCTTGGCCCGCCATGCCGGCACCGTGGTCCCCAACGATCTCCTGCTCTCCCGGGTGTGGGGACCGGACTGGATCGCCAGTGCCGGCTACGTCAAGGTGTTTATCCGGCGGCTGCGCAAGAAACTGGGGGACGATGCCGAGCAGCCGCGCTACATCGAGACGGTCTGGGGGATCGGCTACCGCTTGGTCGGCCGCCGGTGATCTGAGCCGACGAGACGCACCAGGCGGGTGAGCCTCGCCGGCGCACCACCACACCCCGGACCCACCGCACTCACGCACGCACCCTCTCCACCCCGCGATACCCCGCACGCTCTGTGCGGGTTCGAGACCGGGTGCCGGTCAGCACCGGCCCTCCTCACCGCTATACCGGCTCGCCAATGCCCACCCTACGTGAGGACGTTTACCCGTCAGCCTCAGCCTCACCAATCCTTTACTCACGCTGCTCTGTAGAGGCGGAAAGAGCAAGGCGGCTCGCGCTCAGGCGGGACCGCAGGGTGATGGGATGAGCTCGATAACCCGATAGACCCTGCCGAGAGGATGGAGAACCCGCTCCCTCCCGGCCCCGCCATGCCTGCCATTCCCAGAGCGGAACTCGATGAAGGCGGGACGCCTCAACCTCGAGGAGCCAGACCAATCAGCCGCGGTTGTTCGCCACCTGTTCACCGCCCTGATGCCCCCCCTTGCCAGCTTGTTTACCCAGCCGTAACCAAACGGTAACCACCACATTCACTTCCGTCCGTTAGCCTCTTTTCATGGCTGACGCGACGGGAACACGGCATCCACAAACCGCTTGACTGCATCCACGGATCCGGTCCCAGCGCGAGGCCTGAAAGGCGACGGACGGAGCCCTAGCAGCTGGCATTCGACGGCAAGCGGGGCTCCGTCTACGCCTAGTCGGGAGGAGTAGCCGGTGACGACGGCCCGCCCGCTCAGGGCCTACTTATCGAGGACACACATCGGGCGCGGGAACCGGCGGCACTCAGAACGCGGAGAGCGGCGGCCAGCAAAGATGTCTCCCGGCCGTTTTCTGATCGTCAGAGAGGAGGCCCCCAATGGTCATGATGCGATGGGAACCTGGTAGCGCGGCCGTAAGCCTGCGGGAGGCGATGGATCGGCTGCTCGCCGAGAGTTTCGTGCGCCCGGGATCGGGGCGCGGCGGGGACGCGGCCGCCCTGGCAATGGATGTCGAGGAGCGCGGCGACACATTTGTATTGACCGTTCCAGTCCCCGGCATCAAGCCGGACGACGTCGAGATCAGCGTGCTTGGCGACACGGTGCGAGTCCGTGGCGAGCGGCATGAGGAGCGCCGCGAGGACGGGGAAGAGCATCGCTGGCTGCTGCGTGAGCAGCACTACGGCGCCTTCGAGCGCACGATCACCCTGCCCTGCCTCGTCAAAGCGGACCAGGCTAGCGCCGAGTTCAACGATGGCCTACTGACGATCACCCTGCCGAAGGCGGAGGAGGCCAAGGAGAAGCGCATCCCGGTCCGCGCGGGTGGCCAGGGCCGCGAAGTCCCAATCGAGGCCACAAGCGAAGATGGCAAGAACAAGCAATCAGCCGACATCAAGGCGAAGGCATCGACGTAGCACCAGCTGACCGGACCTTGCGGAGCGGCCTCGTTGCCGCCACCGGGAGACGATCGAAATATCCGTATCGGGCGCGAGCGAGTCCGCAGGAAGCCAGGAGGGGGAAGAGCAGCCAGAGCCGGCCTTCCTTCCCTCTCCAGTCACCATCTGGGGATGACGCCGAGTCCCAGCCACGCCGTCCCGAAGGTCGCTACATCGGATGAATGAAGGAGCGGGAATGAGTGCAACGGAGCATATGGGCACCTTGGTCAAACTGAGCGACACCATGCTGACGGTGGCTGACCCGGCAGCAGACGTTCGCGGACGCAAGGTCCTCGACCGACACGGAGAGGAAATCGGCGAGGTCGACGACCTGCTGCTCGATGAGGAGAAGCAGAACGTGCGCTTCCTCCGTGTCGCGGCCGGTGGCTTCCTGGGGATCGGGGAACAGCACTTCTTGGTGCCGGTCGGCGCCGTCACCAAAGTCGACGCCGACCACGTCCACATTGACCGGGAGCGGTCTCGTTTGCGGGACGTGCCGACCTACAACCCGGACCTCGTGCCCGACCCCGCGTACTACGCGGATGTCTACGGCTGGTGGGGGTACCGGCCCTACTGGTCGCCGGGTTACGCCTATCCGCCGTACCCGATGTATCCCTAAGCGGCGAGCCATGCGGTCCGACGACCTGCGGCACGACGCTTCGACCACGGCGACAAAGGAGAGTCAGGAAGACATGGCACGTCTCCCGGACCAGTGGCGATTCCTGGAGGGCAATGAGGTCATCACCGCCGACGGCGAGCGAATGGGAATCGTCCTCCGTTTCCTCCCTGAAGACCCTGGCGCGGGCAAACCAGAGTATCTGGTCATCGAGGAGGGATTTCTTTCACCAACTGACTACTACGTTCCAGTAAGCGCCGTGGCTACCTACGGAGACGGGCAGGTCTCCCTTCGCCTGACGAAGGAGGACATCCTCCGGCAGGGATGGGACACCTTCCCTCTCGATCGGTTCGATGAATAAGTTCATGGGACGAACGTGGCCGACGGGGTCATGGGCAGCAATGCCCCGAACGAGCTGTCGCTTGGCGGACGTGGCTCCCCGTGGCGGTTCCCATTCAGCTGGGCATCACCGGGCTCTCCCGCACGACCTCCGTCTGCTCGGACCACGCCGCGGCCATGGGTCTGATCCTCACACATGGCGCTTCCTACCGATCAGGGGCGAGAAAACAGGGATCACTGGTGTCCGGGATGTCGAAACGATGAGGGCTTAGCCTCCTGTACTGCGGATCTCCCGATCCCGCAGGGCTTCGTCGCAGCCGGTAGGCCGCGCATCTGCGCCGCGGGACGACTCCCCGTTCCAAGGGGCGATGGTTTTGCGGCCCGGAACCTACGTGGGACGCCGCAAGGAGCATCTCGCAATGGCAATAGCACGTCGTCGATACCTGAATCGTCCGTCACCTGGCGGAGCAAGCTGGCGACGCATCTCGCTGGAATCGTTCTGAAGCCATTCGACCTGGACGAAATGCTGCGCGAGATTGACGACGCCTGGCGTCGAGTTCAAGAAGACACCCTGGTAGCCACCGCAGCCGGGGGAGCAATGTTCTCGTAATACTCAGATCCAAGGCACGGAGGAGCCCCATGAGCGCAACGAGCCTGGACGTTATCGACAGCACGGTGCAGCAAACGAACTTGTGGCTCCAGGCCATCGCCCAGGAGTTGGGCTCGGAGGACCGCCGACGTGCTTACCGGGCACTGCGGGGAACCCTCCATGCCCTGCGGGACTATCTGATCGTCGACGAAGCCGCCCAACTCGCGGCCCAACTACCACTCCTGGTGGGAGGCATCTACTACGAAGGCTGGGACCCTTCTCGTGTTCCAGTTGACGGTCGGGATCGGGAGGACTTCCTCCGGCGTGTGGCGTCAGCATTCGCACGAGCCGAACCCGACGTTGATCCCGAGCGAGCGGCACGAGCAGTGCTGCGGGTGCTGTCCGCCAACATCAGCACGGGTGAGGCAAACCAGGCGCGGCGGTTGCTGCCGCCGGACGTGCAGGAGCTTTGGGATCAGGACTCGGGTGATGGGAGACCGCGATAGCCATGGCACGGTCTCGACCAATCGCTTGCTTCGTCGCACTAGTTGTCGTGCTAGCAGGGTTTGGAGCGCTGGTCGCCCTGCCGGGGCAGGTTAGGCCCGTGGGCGGCCAGGGCGTTGGCACGCCCGAGCCGTCAGCCTCATCAAGCACCATCTCGGTCACGGGACAAGGCACTGTGAGGACCGAGCCGGATAGCGCCTCCTTTGTTGCCGGGGTCGAGGCAACCGCCTCTACCCTCGGTGAAGCGCAAGCCGAAGCAAACGACCGGATGACTGCGATCATCGACGCGTTGAGGGCGGCCGGTGTGACCGAAAATGACATTCGGACTGTTGCCTACAACGTCGATGTCATCCGGGAGGACGGCGTCCCCCCACAGCCTGTCCCGGCCGATGCGATGGAAGGGGCCGAAGCGTCCGCGCAGATCGGGCAGGCGGCCGCAACCCCAGACGTGCCCGGCATCCGCGGCTTTCGGGTCATCAACCTGGTGCGCGTCGAAGTGGACGATCCTGACCGACTCGGCGCGCTCCTTGACACCGCGGTCGCCCAGGGCGCCAACACGATCTCTGGGGTGAGCTTCTTCCTTGAGGACCCGAGCGTGCCCCAAGCCCGGGCACGAGCAGCGGCCATGCAGGACGCCCGCACGACGGCGGAGGAACTCGCTGCAGCGGCTGATCTAACCGTCGGGCGCGTGCAATCGATAACGGAGGAGGGTGGGCCTCCATCTCCGGCGTCGACAGGCAGGGTGGAGGCGGATGCCGCGCTGGCCAGCGGCGCCCCGATCGAGCCGGGCCAAACCGAGATCGTCGTGGTAGTTCGGGTCACCTACGAGTTGGAACCACCGACACCCGGCCCAATCGAGACGCCCGCCGCCACCCCGGAACCTTAGCCTCCGCGGAGGGACGGCCGACTGGCGCTGACTGCCGAGCTCGGCATCCCGTTCCCAGACGAGCCGCCCGTTGGCGACCGAGGGCTTCCCCACCGTCCCTGGGGCGGTTGCCTCTGCCGGGACGTCTGATGCCGCGCCATTGGCCTCGTTGCGGCCCACGCAAACCGGACGGAATCATGACGCGGTTGGTGGATGCGATGCGTGCCCTCGGTCTGGACGGCGAGATCGACGACGAGGGCCGATGGATTCGATTGCTGGGCGAGCGCGGCGTGGTCCATGTCCTGACCACACCGGAGGACGACGCCTACTACGTCTGGTGTGACGATCCAGACGAGCAGGTGGTCGCGCACCATGACGATCCAGGTGTCGCCATCCTTGAGGGCCTGCGCCGGGCGGCTCGGCACCACCACTCATGAGGACAGCCCTGCTTGCCCGAATCACGTGGGTCAAGACCTCACGTGCCCACCGGCCGAGCCAGGAGATGACACCCTGCTTACTCCCCGCACCCTGCCCGCGCCTACGATGGGCACATCTCCGCCCTGTGGCGTGGCGACGAGGATCCAGCCTGCGGGTTCGGCTCCTGGCTGGCGACTCGGTGAGCCCTCCTCGGCCCGCCCGAGTCAGAAGGTCATCCGGATGCAGTGAGCTTCCTGGGCGGGGCCGGGCAAGGGATGCGGTGGCACGCCACCGCCCACGTAGTCCTCGGCTACCCCCCCGGCTTGATGGCTAGCTCCTTCCGCATCCCCGTGGGATTGAGGGCCGCGATGCGCTGAGGGAGGACGGATACAAGATCCGGGGCTGAACGGCCCTCTCGCCCCGTGCGCCCAGATCACCCATCACCCTCGTACGGTGAACGCGTTACCAGGCCACCTGGCCGACGTCTTCATCAACCGCCACCTTCGCCTGGGGCAGGACGCGGCGGCTGGCTGAGTGCTGGCTGAGGTGGTGGTCCCGGAAGTGAGGGGGGCGTTCACCTGCCGTTCACCCCTCACTACTGGGAAGTTCACCCCCCCTCTCCCACGCGTTCACCCGCGTCCACCGGCACGTTCACCGTCGTGGGCTAGAGTCGCTAACGACGGTGATGCACCTCCAGCCGGGTGCCACCCGATCACCTCCTCCCTCTTCCCTACCCCCATGCCGGCCGGCGGTGCAGGCACTGCCACCCAGGATGGGGGTAGCCCCGGGAGACCTCTCCCCAGAGCGGCGTGCCAACGGGCTGGGAAGACTCGGTGGTGGCTCGTGGTCGTGGTGCCGCAGAAGGGCAAGCTGAACCGGTTCCACCAGCGTGACAAGCCCCAGGGACGGGTCCACCGGCGTCCGGTTGGATCAAAAAGGAGGCCTAGAGATGCGGTTTCATTGGTCACTTGCCCTCTTGTTGTCGCTCGCCCTCGCCGGAAGCGGCCTAATCTCCGTTGCTGCCCAGGACGAGACACCCGCACCGGGGGCTGGCACGCCCGTGCCGGCGTGGAGCGAAGGGACCTTCCCCGGCGGCACGCCCCCAGCCGGCATGGGCGCCCCCGCTCCTGACATGGTGGTGCAGCCGGGCGAGGGGCAGTTGCCGGGCGATCCACAGGTGCAGCTCGTGAAGGTCGCGGACGGGCTGTTTGAACCGATCAACATTACCCACGCCAACGACGGCAGCGGCCGCATCTTCGTCGTCGAGCGGGCTGGGCGGATCCGGATCATCGACCAGGGAGGGACCCTCCTCCAGGAGCCCTTCCTTGACATCACCGGCGATGTCCAGTCGCAGTTCCTGGAGCAGGGGCTGCTCGGTCTGGCCTTCCATCCTAGCTTCCCAGAGAACGGTCTGTTCTACGTCAACTACACCGATTTGTTCCGCACCGGGGACCTGCTGACGGTGCAGTATCAGGTCTCGGCCGATGATCCGAACCAGGCCGACCCGGACAGCGGGCTCCTTGTCTGGTGGCGGCCGAACCCTTACGCCAACCACCTTGGCGGCGAGATCGCTTTCGGCCCAGACGGCTATCTCTACATTGCCCACGGGGACGGCGGCATGGAGGGCGACCCCCTCAACGCCGGGCAGCGCCTCGACACCTACCTGGGCAAGCTGCTGCGCATTGATGTCACCCCGGCAGTCCAGCGAGCGCAAGCCAGCAGCGGGGCGGGCGCCCAGGCGACGGGGCCCCTGGAGACAACCCTGGGCGGGAGCTCGCTCTACGCCATCCCACAGGACAATCCGTTCACCGAGGGTGATGTCCTGATCGATCTCTTCGGGGCCAGCGAGGAGGATTTCGCTCAGTACCATCCGACCGCCCGGCCGGAGGTGTGGGACTACGGGCTGCGCAATCCCTGGCAGTTCAGCTTCGACCGGGAGACGGGTGACCTCTGGATCGGTGACGTCGGGCAGAATTTCTGGGAGGAGGTCGACTACGCACTGGCTGGCTACGGCGGCGGCATCAACTGGGGCTGGAAGTTCCTACAGGGGTCTCACTGCTTCCCGGTGTCCCAGGAGAGCTGCCCACTCGTCGGCGCCCTTCCAGTGGCCGAGTACGAGCATGGAGCAGAGCAGAGCTGCACCATCGTCGGTGGCCACGTCTACCGAGGCGAGGAGTTCGCGAGCCTGAACGGCACCTACTTCCACTCTGACTACTGCTCCGGCAAGATCTGGGGGCTTGGGCGGGCCGATGACGGATCCTGGGCCTACCAGGAACTGCTCGACACCGGTCTGCTGGTGACTGGGGCTGGTGAGGACGAGGCCGGCAACATCTACTTCGCGTCGTGCGAGTGCGGCTACGGGCAGAACGCCCCGAACCAGGCAGGCTCGCTCTGGCGACCCGTTGCGGCCGACCAATTGCCGGAGGGAGCCGAGACCGCTCCGCCTGACTGGCGCGCGGCCGCAGCGGAAGAGGGCACACCTGAGGCCTCGCCTGCAG
>JALYMD010000446.1 GCA_030773875.1 Chloroflexota bacterium
TCGCTCGGAAGCTGCGGCGAGACGACAATCGCGCCGGTCGGCCCCCCGTCCCGCATCTGGTGATGATCCAGAACCAGGACGTCGAGACCGCACTCGCGGGCGTATGCGACGTGCTCGTGATCGGTGCTGGCGCAGTCGACGGCAATCAGCAGAGTCGCCCCGACGGCATGAAAGGCGTCGATGGCGTTCCGGCTGAGCCCGTAACCCTCTACCCGGGTCGGCACACGGGGCACTACCCGGTCCGGGCCGGCGGCGGCACGGAGGGCACGCGTAAGCAAGGCCGTTGAGGTGACGCCGTCGGCGTCGTAGTCCCCGAAGACGGCAATCCTCTCCCCACGCTCAAGGGCGCGACACACGCGCTCAACCGCCCGATCCATGTTGGGGAGGAGGGCCGGGTCCGGGGCGGGGCGGGGGCGAGCGTCGAGGAACACCTGGGCAGCATCGGGATCGCGAAGTCCGCGGCGATACAGCAACTGCGCCAGCAGTGGATCGCGGTGGAGCGCCGGGAGCGCCGGCGGCAGCGGTTCGGGCTCGATCCAGCGCGTTCGCGCCACCAAGGTCTCCTGCCATCGCCGGAAGGTGAACGTACGTCCGGGAGGGATGGTAGCATGACGGGGTGTTCGCTGCTATGGGACTCGCTCGACTGAGTAACGACGAGATTTGGGGAAATGACCCCCGATCCTCAATTGGTGTAGACGACGCTGCCGTTATTGGTTAAAGTGTCCGCTAAGGAACTTAACGGCACCCGACAGCCGAGTGAACGCACGGTGACCCCGCGGGTCCGCATGACTCGCTCCGTGTGTTTCCCTCGGCTTTTGTGTTGATTGGCGGCAAGACGCTCGGGCTAAGCAGGGAGGGGTTTGTGGCAGGACGGTTGATTGACGGGCGGCAGGCTCGAGAACACCGGGGTGGAATAATGGCGCGGGGCATCCGACTCCTCGGCATGGCGTTGATCCTGGTGCTCCTGACGACGCCGCTCGTGGGGAGCATTGCCTCGGCCCAAGAAGATTGGGCGCCGCCGCCGACGGTCTATATCGAGAAAACGGGGCACACCCTGGACCGCCTTTTCTTGGAGGCCTGGCGGGCCGATCCGGGGCTGCTCGGGAACCCCATTACGGAGGAACTGGAGCAGGTCACCGGTCTCGGAGAGGATCCTGGCAAGGTCCACACCGTCCAGTATTTCGAGCGAATGGCGATCGCCTATCTGCCAGAGAACGAACCGGGAGACCAGGTCGAGACTCTGCCACTTGGCCGCGACGCCGCGCAACGTGCCGACCGGCGGTACCGTCCGGCGATTGAGGCGCGCGGCACCTGTGACGGCCTGGAGGAGGATGTCTGCGTCACCTTCGATGAGACGGATCACACCCTCAGGCTCGGATTCAAGGAGTACTGGGAGTTGGCCGGCGGCGAAGACATGCTCGGTCTCCCGCTCTCCGAGGAATTCACCGCGCGGGACGGGCGCACGGTTCAGTTCTTCGAAAAGGCGGCTCTCCAGTGGCAGCCGGGCGAGGACGTGATGCCTCGGTCGCTAGGCAAAGACGCTGCTAAGCGGCTCAAACTGGACACCAAGCGGATCCCACAGCCGGCGGACGTACCGGAGTATGACGAGGCGCTCTTCGTGCCGCCCCCGCCTGAACCCGACCCGCCGGCAGAGGACGAGGAAACCGTCGTCGTGGTTGGCGGTGATGGGTTTGGTCCGGGCCGCTTCCAGGGCGGTGACAAGGAGATTGTGATCTCCATCTCCGCGCAGGCGATGTGGGCCTACGAGGGAGACCAGTTGGTCAACTCAAGCCTGGTCAGCACGGGGGTCGGCGAAGTCCCGGAGACGGTGACGCCGCTTGGCTTTCACCAGATTCTGAGCAAGTACGACGTGCAGACGATGGAAGGCACGATCAGCAACGAGTACTACCGAGTGCCGGACGTGCCGGACGTGATGTACTTCGACAACTTAGGGAACGCCCTCCATGGCGCCTACTGGCACAACAACTTTGGTGTGCCGATGAGCCACGGTTGTGTCAACCTGCCCCTGCATGTTGCCGCGTGGATGTACGACTGGGCACCCATCGGCACCGCGGTCACGGTGATCGAGTAGCACGACGGATCGTCGTGCTGAAGGACAACGCCAAGGCTGACGGGGGCAGGTTCCTAACCTGCCCCCGTCGTCGTAGGGGGCGTCGGAAAAACGCCGGAGGCGAAGCCTCGAGGATGACTTCGTCATCCCGCGAACCTTATGCCCGTCTCATCAGCGTGATGGGGCGAATGCATCCTCCACGATCATGGTGATGGATTCGCCCGCTCGCTCCTACCACCCGCCTAGGCTCGGCAGCGGGAGATCAGGGATGAGGTCGACCCCGGCGATGTCGGCGGCTGCGATTCTGAAGGCGACGACGGCCAGCAGCACGAGGGCGACACGGAGCACGTGAACCCAGAGCGGCCAGACGCGGAAGGTCATCGTCCGCCCGCCATGACCGACGGTACGAGCCTTGACCACCACCGCGGGCTTCGCCGTCACCGGCTGGCTCTTTCCGGAGCCGACCGGTCGACCGGACACGCGCCCACGCTGCCGGGGTTCCGCTGGGGTGGAGGCAGGCGGGGAGAAGCGCCGACCTGGAGGCGACGCTCGAGACACATCCGGCGGGTCGGTGGCGTCTGGAGTCAGACGGTCGCGCGGGGAGCGGTGGTGGGGAGCACTCATGGTCGGCTCCGAGGTCAGCAACGTTGCTAACCGGAGTCTACGCGAGCGCCCCCTGCCGACACGAGGGGATCAGCGCACTGTCGTCGGCCCGTCACCGATCCATAGCCCACGGGGCGACAAAGCGGAGCAGGGTGCGGTGACGGCCGATGGCGGAGGGTGCCGGAACTGGTGCCCTCCGCCATCGGCTTTTAGGCGGAGCGGCTCATGCGACCTAGAGGATAGGATTCCAGGTACAGCGGATTAGGGACGAAGCCTTGGATAGCCTGCTGGAGCACCGTGTAGTACTTGACCTGGCCGTGGTAGATGCTCGGGGGATCTTGCTCGGTGAGGATGGCCTGCGCCTCCGCCATCAACTCGGTGTATCGAGCTTCGTCGGCGACCGTCTCGGCCTCCGCCATCAATTCCTCAAAACGCGCATTCACCCAGTAGCCCGCGTTGCTGCCACCGCCACCGGTGGCAGACTCCAAGAAGTTCGGTGCCAGCTGGTTCCAGGCGTCGTTGTAATCCGGCCACCAGGCCCAGGCGATGAACATTGGCCGTTGTTCCGCTGGAGCATCGCCGAAGACCACGTCTTCCAGCGTGGCGGTGTCCAACGCCTGGATCTCAAGACCGAAGCCAATCTCAGCAAGACTCGCCTGAAAGACCAGGGCCGCGGCCCGCTGGATCTCGTCGCTGGCATCGATGGCGTAGTCGAAGGAGTCCCCCTCCTTGAATCCGCCGGAGAGGATTAACTCCTTGGCCTGGTTGAGGTCGGTCTGATACAGAAAGACGTTCGGATCGTAGCCGCGGACGTTGTCGGTGATCGGGCCACCTCGCTTGATGAAGCCTTTGTA
>JALYMD010000447.1 GCA_030773875.1 Chloroflexota bacterium
CCACGCGGGTTTGAGGAAGGCATCGCCCAGTACGTGGAGCGCCTCCCGTCGCCACGACTGGCCCGGATTGCGGCGACGGTCCAGGATGCGAGCCGGCGCGGCACGCTGCTCTCCTGGTCCGATCTCAACCGGTCGCGGCCGGCATCGACCGACGCCGAACTGATCAGCGCGGAGTCTTACGCGGTCGTCGCGTTCCTCTTGGACCAGTACACGGTCCGCTCGTTCCGTGACTTCCTCGCAGCGCTCCGGACTGAGCCCGACTGGCGCTTGGCCATGCGATCGATCTACAACCGCTCCGCCGGAGAGGTCGAGAACCAGTGGAAGGACAATCTGCCTCGTTGGATGGCCGGTGGCTGGAAGGACAATCTCGTCGCGGCGTTCGACCTTCAGCCGGCGCGGGACCTCCTGGCGGGGGCGAACTACGCTGCGGCGAAAGCGGCGCTGGACCGTTCGCAGCAACTCTATGCGGACCTGGGGGATCGGGAACGGCTGGCTGAGGTTGAGGCCTTGCTGCTCCAGTGTGACACCGGCATCCAGGCCGAGGCCCTCATGACTCAAGCGCAGCAGGCTCTTGAACTCCACACCTACGACCGCGCCCAGATTCTGCTCACGCAGGCCCGTACGCAATTTGCCCAACTCCCGCCCGATCAGCATCCTACTGACCTCCTGGAAGCCTACGACCGGATCGCGGTCTCCGGCATCCAGGCGATCGACTCCCTCGATCGTGCCCAACAGCTATCCCGCCGCTGGCGCGACTATCCCGATGCTCGGGCTGCAGCAGTGGGTGCTGGGTCTACCTTTGCCGCGCTTGGTGACGAGGAGATGACGACCCGCGCCCAGGCGGTTCTGCACGACCTCGATGTCCGCCAGCGCCGGCTCGTGCTGCTGCTGGCGGCTCTAGCTTGTCTCACCGCCGCCTGGCTCGCGCTGTGGCTCTGGGCCCGCGGACCGACCGAGGTGAAGTGGTCATGAGCACCGGGCGGTGGGTCGGCGGCCGGTGGAAGCCCGCGCTGAGATCGGGGAAGCAGAGGCTCCTCAATGACGAACATCGATGCATCTCCACGAACGTTCTTCTGCTGCGAACGAAGGATCAAGACTGATGGCTGAACGCTCCGCGCTGCGCTTGCCACGGCTGCCCGCGTCGTTCGACATCGGGATCAGCCGCCTCGCCACTGAGGCGGCCTCCCTTCCTCGTCGCGTTCCCCGCCAACCTCCCAGGGGACCCGCACTGCATCGACTGCTCTGGCGCCTGCTCTGGTTCCCTTACTGGGTAGGGTCGGACGTGCCGGCACCCCAACTTCCAGCCCGCGATCAGGCACCGCCAGCAGACGTTGGACTCGCTGGCGAGCAGGTGCTGCGGATGCTGGACGGACTAACCCGGCGAGTCTGGCTCCTTCGAGCCCTGACCATCCTGACCCGGGCCTCCTGGCTCGGGCTCCTGGTCGGCTGCGTGTGGCTCCTCTGGGAGCGGCAGGGAGGGCCGGCTTTTAAGGGGGATCTTCTGCTGCCCCTCACGGTCGTGATCGTGCTCGTAAGTCTTATCTTCGCCGCCCTAGCCCGGCCGACCCGCCGGCAGGTAGCGCGGATGCTGGACCGCAGTTTCGGGCTCCATGAGCGGATGATCACCGCGGTCGATCATCTGGGCCGGGCGGTGCCGGCGGAGGGCGAGCGGGCGTCGGTCGTCTACCTGCAGATGGCGGACGCGGCCAACGTGGTTGCCGACCTCCGCGGTCATCCCGCCTTCGCCATCCGCCCTCCCCTGCGGGAAATCGTCTCAGGCATCGCCTGTGCGCTCCTGATGGCCGCGCTCTTCTTCCTGCGTGGTGTCGGCGGCGGAATCCCCCCAGCGGCTGCGGGCACAGTGCCCGCGTTCGTTCCAGCGGCTGATCGCGTCGCCGAGGAGGCCGCGGCGCAGGCTCAGGCCGAGGCCGCGCTCGCCAATGTGCCTACCGCCGCGGAAGTGCAGGAGCGGGCCGAGCAATCCAATGCCGCACGGCAGGATCTGCAACGTCTCTCCGAGGCCCTAGACGATCACGCGGTGACTCGTACTGCTGCTGACGCCATCCAGCGCGGCGACTACAACGCCGCCGCCGACGATCTTCGCTCCTTGGCAACCGATGCCGACCAACTCTCCCCGAGCGCCCGCCAGGGCCTCGCAGACGACCTCGAACAGGCAGCGGATCAGATGTCCGAGGGGCAGGATGGCCTCGCTCAGGCATCCCGGTCCGCCGCGAACGGACTTCGGCAAGGCGATCAGGCTGCCCAAGAGGGTGTGCGGGAGCTGGGCGAGGCAGTCGACCGCACCGGCGAAAACGTGGCGTCCCAACAGGAACTGGCCGAACAGATGCGCCAAGCGGAAGCCGCCGAAGAGAACGGGTCGCAAGGCCAGCAGGGTGCCAGCGACGGCGGTGATCCGGGACAACAGGAGCAACAGGGGCAACCGGGAACTGGTCAACCCCAGGACCAGGCGAGTGCCGAGCGTGCGTCGGGACAGACGGCGAGCGAAGGTGATGGCACCGAGTCCGGCCAGGACGGTGAAGCCGCCGAGCCGGGCTCCGGGCAGCCGGGGGAAGGCCAAGAGCCGGGGCAGCAAGGCCAGCAGCCGGGTCAAGGAGAGGGAGAGCCCGGTGCCGAGGGTGGCGCTCAATCAGAAGGCAATGGGGCGGGAGCGGAGGCAGGTGACGAGGCGCGCCCCCGAGGGCAGGCCGGACAGGCAGATGGAGAGCAAGCCGCGCAGGGCGGGGGCGCGGGCAGCGGCCAACAGGAGCCGGGTCAAGGTGAGAGCGAAGCCGGAGCCGGTGGCGAGAACGCTGGCGCTGAGGGCCGACCAGCCGAGGAGCAAGTGACCGACGGCGAAGGTGGGGGTGCCGGCAATGCCGACGGGGCTCCGCCGCCAGCGAGCGAGGCGATCCAGCTTCCTCGCTCAAGTGGACAGGGCGTCCAGACGAGCAACAATGCCGGCTCCTCCAGCCTTGGCTCCGGCACGGGCGTGGCCGCCGCCACCGGCACCACCGTCCAAGGAGAGGTCGGCGCCGCCGGCCCGGACAGCAACCGGGTTCCCCCAACCTACCGCTCGGTGGTCGAAGACTACTTCTCCGATCCCTCGGGGCAGCCGTGATCGTGCGGGGGGTGCCACACCGGTCCCGGCACATCGCTCGCTCCCTCACCGCCGGGCGTGGGGAAGTCCGGCATGCCGGGCTCTGGCTGATGCGAACGACTGGACGTGACGACGTGCGGCTCACGCCGGAGGTCACCGGCTAATGCGATTTGCCGTTCCCTTCACTGGCCGCCGTGCTGCGGCTCCAAGCCAACTCCCGGGTCATCGAGGCGACGCGGCGTCTCCCCTGTTCGACGAGGCCCTGCTCGCCCGGCTCCGGCGGCTCGTGCTGCTCTCGCGGGAGACGCTGGCGGAGGGATTAGCCGGGGAGCACCGCTCTCGCCGCCGTGGCGCCTCGCCGGAGTTCGCGGACTTCAAGAGCTACAGCCAAGGAGACGACTTCCGGCGCATCGACTGGAACACCTATGCTCGCCTCGATGGCCTCTTCGTCCGCCTCAGTGAAGTGACCACGGAGTTCGACGTTCACATCCTCCTGGACGCGAGCAACTCCATGGACTGGCGCAGCCATCCAGACGTACCGACAAAGTTCAGCTATGCCCGTCGCGCCGTCGGGGCGATGAGTTATGTCGCGCTCTGGCACTTCGACCGGGTCGCCATCGCCCCCTTCGGGTCGGGTTTGGCGCCCCGCTTCGGACCGGCTCATGGACGAGCCCGCGTGGTGCCGATGCTCCGTTACCTGGAGAACCTGAGCCCATTGGGACCGACGGATCTGCCGGCCGTCCTCGCCACCTATCTGAGTGCGCGCCGGCGGCCGGGCATCCTCCTGATCGTCTCTGATCTCCTCTCCGGCGAGCCGGATGCGATTTCCGGCTCGCTCCGCGACCTTCGGCAGCGCGGCTGGCAGACCATCGTCGTCCATGTGCTGGATGAGGCGGAACTAGCTCCAGAGTTACTGAACGGCGGGCCGCAGGGACGCGCGGAGCCGGCCGAGTTGGTCGAGGTCGAGACCGGGGAGCGCCTCCGTCTGACCCCGACGGACCTGGTGCTCGACCGCTACCGGACGGCGGTCGGTCAGTGGTTGGACGGAATCGAGCGCGTCTGCGCGGAGGAGCACGTCGACTACCTGCGGTTGATGACCGATTGGCCCTTCGAGACCCTGGTGCTGCGCCTCTTGCACGAGCGGGGGTTGGTGGCATGAGCGGGTTGGAGTTGCTGCTTCCGCTCGGGTTGTTGGCCCTACTCGGCCTGCCAGTCGTCATCCTGCTCCACATGCGCCATACCACTCCCGCCCCACAGCCCGTTCCCACGCTGCGCTTCTGGCAGGCCGCGGCTCAGGCCCAGACCGAACGGGTTCGCTTCCGTCGCCCGCCGCTCAGTCTGCTCCTGCTCCTCCACCTGCTGATCGTCGCGCTGCTCGCGTTTGGATTGACCCGACCGGTCGCCGCCAAGACCTGGGCCGGTTTGGGCCTGCGCACGGAACCGCGCCACGTGATCGTTCTTCTGGATGGCTCGACCAGCATGGGTGCCCTTGACACGCCGACCGGGTCTAGCCGGTTCGAAACCGGGAGAGCAGCGGCGCTCGAACGCGTGCGGGACCTGCGCGAGGGCGATGTCGCGACAGTGGTGCTGCTCGGTACGGGCATGACCACGATGGAAGCGACGAACGCTGGTGACCTCGTTACCCTCCGGCGCCGGCTCGCGACCCTTCGCGCTCCCGGTGGTCGGGCCGACGTCACAGCTGCGCTTGCCCTCACTCGTGATCTCCTCCTGCCCAACCTTGAAGACCGGGTCGTACTGATCACCGACGGCGCGCTGACCGTCGATCCAGCCGTGGTCGCCGCGCTCGGCGCTCCAGTCGAGTTGGTCCAGGTCGGCGGGGTCCCGATTGATCCCGAACGACCGGACGCCGGCAATGTGGCTATCACGGAGCTTTCCGCGCGCACGGCACCCGGCAACCCCGACCAGCGGGAACTTTTTGCCCGGCTCGCCAATTTCGGGAACGTGTCCGTCGTGGTGCCGGTGGTAGTCAAGGTGGACGGCATCGAGTTTGCCCGTCGGGAAGAGACCTTACCTGCCGGGGGCACGGCCAAGCTCAGTTGGACGCTCCCACCGGAGGCGAGTGAGGTCACCGTCGCGTCCGAGGCCGTCGATCCGCTCCCGGCCGATGACCAAGCGTCACTCATCCTGCGCCAGGAGTCGGATCTGTCCCTCAAGATCCTGCTGGTCTCCGACCTTCCGGGTTCGCTCCAGCGGGCCCTGGAGGTGCTACCCGGCGCGGAGGTGACCACGGAGCCGACCCAGACAACAGTGACTCAACCCGCCGGGGATGCCTACGACCTAGTTGTGTATGACAACGCCGCGCCCCCAGAGGCGCCGCCTGGCGCCGCTCTGCTGCTCGTTCATCCCCCCGCACAGGGCGGCCCCTTTCCGACCCGCGGGGCTGTGCCAAACGCGACCGCCATCCGGTTCGGTGCCCGCGACCCCCTCCTTGAGGGTGTGGATCTGGCCGGTGTGACCTTTGGCGAAACTCCGGTCTACCTGCTTGAGAGCGGACAAACGGAGGTCGTGGGCGCCGACGGCGGACCGCTCATCTTTCGCGCCGAGCTGAACGACCGGCCCGTCGTGGTTCTCGGGTTCGACATCGCCCAGACCAATCTGCCACAACGCGTCGCATTCCCC
>JALYMD010000448.1 GCA_030773875.1 Chloroflexota bacterium
GGCTCGCTACGCGGCCGGGGTGGTGGCCGCCGGCGTCCCCGGCTCCGGCCCTGGCAGCACCCCGATCTGCTCCAGCAGCCCGTAGAAGTCGTCGTAGATGATGTCCCGGGCGATCAGCCCGTCGCGCAGCTCGAAGATCGTCGCGCCCCGGACGGCGACCGGCTGCCCCTCGCCGGGCGGCAGCCCCGGGAACTGGCCGGTGTAGGTGCCGGTGAAGGTCCACTCCCAGACGATCCGGTCGCCGGCGGCGTACCCCGCACGTGTCTCGAACCGCCAGTCGGGGATGGCCGCGAGGTTGCGGGCCACGAACTCCTCGGCAATCTGGTCCCGGCCACGGGCGATGACCTCGCCGGTAAACCCGACCTCGACGGCGGCGTCCTCAGTGTAGAAGGAGGCGACCCGCTGCGGGTCGTGGGCGTTCCAGGCCGCCATCAGTTCCACCAGCAGCGGCGGCAGGGCCTCCGGGGTGGCGGCCGGGGAAGCATCCTGGGCGACGGTGGTGGCGACGCGGCCCGCGGCGAGGGCGCCGAGCAGCAAGACGGCGGCGAGCGAGAGCAGGACAGGTGTCTGACGACGCACGGCAGCTCCCTCCTCTAGCTAGGTGGACCCCGCCGAAGACGGGGTCCCGGCCGGGCACATGAAAACCCGGCCAGGCCACAACGGCCTCGACCGGGTTCGCCATTCACTCCGCCCAGCGCATCGGCGACCAGAGGAGGACCGCGCCGAGCTTCAACGTGTCCGAGGTGCCTCTACCCTACACCCGCCTGCGCTCAGGGCGTCAAGCCTGTCCGGACGGCTTTCGCGGTGCTGGACGCTTGCAGCAGAATCGTCAGCGTCTCGCATGGGCCATCGAGGCCGCAAGGAGGGACGTGTGGTTACCAACCCCGAGGCCGGTCCGGCCCTGCAGCTTCCGGAGGCAGTGCTCCAGGTCGTCGAGCGGACGTGCGGCTCGCTGTTAACGATCGAGCCCCTCGGCGGACTCAGCGGCAGCGAGGTCGTGCGGGTCCGGGCGGAGAGCGACAGCGTCGTTGTGAAAGGCGGGGGCCGCGCGGCGGAGGCCGAGTTCTATCGCTCCGTTGCTCCCGGCCTCGGCGCACGGGCGGTCTCCGTGCCGGCCTTGCACTGGGCCGGGCGGGTAGGCGGTCGGTGGTGGCTGGTCCTGGAGGATGTGCCTCACCCGTTGCCACGCGAGCGGTGGGGTGCGGACGACGAACTGCTGACCATGCTTGCTCGCCTCCACGTAGGGGAGCCACTGCCGCGGCTCCGGGCACGGGATGCTTACCGTCCCGCCTGGCCGGTGCGCGCCACGACGAGGGTCCTGGCCACCTTCCCGGCCCACGAAGCCGCACACCTCTCCCCGATCCTCGACGCCATGCGCTTGGCTGCCAACCACCTTTTCGTGCCGGAGCACCCTCTGTCCGGGGACGCCAACCCGTGCAATTGGGGAGTGCGCGCCGATGGTACGGCAGTGCTTTTCGACTGGGAGCGATTCTGCCGCGGGTCCCCGGCCATTGACCTGGCAACAATGCTGCCCGGTTTGGGAACGCCGGATGAGTACACCGGCCTCGCCCGTCGGTACCTGGTTGCCGTGACGAGCCCGATGTCGCGCGGGGAGACTGAGCGGCTGGCACGTGACATCGGGCTCGCAAAGGCGTGGACCGTCGTCGAGTTCTTGGCGGGTGCGGCCGAGAGAGGGCTGGAAGACGAACCGACGACCATCTGGCTCCACTCGGTGTTTCCAGGGTGGGTGCGCTCGATGCACTGGCTTCTCTGATAGGGACTGAGCCTCAAGATGACTGATATCACGAAGCGGGCGGACCCCAACGTGTCGGAGGTGCTTTCATCCTAAGGACGCCCGCGACCATGGAGTCAATTCCGCCATGATGCGTTGGGGGGAGCGGGCTCGAGGTCTGGACTGACCACCGCCGGCGGCATGTCGATGAAGGTGCGATCTCAGGGTGAGGGACACGATGAGCGCGGCGACGAGCGATAGAGTGCCGGGATTCCTGGGCAGGATTCGTCGCTTTCGTCCGTTGGCGGTTACGCGGTACGAGTTATTTAGCCCTCTCTAGGCCGAGGAGTGCGCGGAGCGCCTGTGGCAAACCACACAAACCGACGGGGCCATCCCCTGGCCGTTCCGCGACTCCCGCGCCACCGGCCGGGAGCAGGAGACGCGCCGCCCGGAGGTGGTGGGTACCGTCACCGGGGGCGGCTTTGTCGCGCAGCGTGCCACGCCGGCAACCCCCGTCTTGCCGATCGTCGCCAGCGGCCAGTTTCGGCCGACGCCGGACGGCACGCTGGTGGCGGTGGCCTTTGGTCCGTCGCATGCGCACGTCTTACTGGTGATAGTGGCCACGGCCCTCTACGCTGTGTTCCTCGGCGCACTCGGGGGCCTCTTTCTCGTCGCCCAGCCCGCCGTCGCTTTCGATGCCACGAGGGTGCTGCCGGCCTTCAACGCGGTCCTGCTGCTCCTGATCCTGATCCGAGCATGGCGCATGGCGAGCGACAGGGAGCGGGCGCGGTGCGACGGAGAGGAACTGCTCGCCCTCTTGTGCGATTCACTCCAGGCTTCGGTTCGGGCTCTGCAGCAACCTCATCCTCTCTCCTGAGAGCTTGTCGTTGCACCGAATACCGAGATCAAGCGCACGACGACGATAAGCAACACCGAGCCGCCGTCAAGGGCGCCAACCGGAGCACGGCGATGGCGTCGAGACGTCCATCTTCGGAAGATAGGGGCTGACGAACGCGGATCGAAACGAACCAACGTGGCAGCCTGCGACGAGACTGGCGTAATCACTTAGCGGTCGTTGGGGAGGCCTTTGCCTCGGCTGGCCGGGGGCTTGGTCCGGGGACACACAGAGTGCGGACGACATTTGGGGTGGAGGTCTGTCCTGATGGCCACGTTGGTGACCGGAGGAAACGGGTGGGTGCCGAGCCACGTGGTACGGCGGCTGGCACGGCGGGGAGAGCAAGTCATCTCCTACGACCTGATGGAGCCAGACGAACTCCTGAAGGAGTTTCTGGGCGATCTGATGGAGCAGGTTGTCTTCGAGCCGGGAGACGTGACCGACCGGGTGCGGCTGGTGGAGGTGGCGACCCGCCACGGGGTGACCCGGGTGGTGCACGCGGCGGTGATTACCCCCCGCCGGGAGCGGGAGGCGCGCGAGCCGGCGCGGATCGTCGAGGTCAACTTGACGGGAACGGTAAACGCGCTGGAGGCAGCGCGGGCGCTACCGCACTGCGAGCGGTTCGTTTATGTCTCCTCCGGCGCGGTTTGGGGCGACGTGCCGGGTGTCGAGACCCTGACCGAGGAAACACCTTCCCACGCGACCACGCTCTACGGGATCACCAAGCACACCAGCGAGCGCCTCTGTCGGCGCTACGCGGAGTTGTTCGATCTGGACGTGGTCTGCCTCCGGCCGGCCAACGTCTACGGTCCGATGGAGCGCGTGACCCCCGGTTATGTAGGGGCAACCCAACTTCGGGAGATGCTGAGGATCCACTTCGCGGGCGAGCCGATCCTGGTCAACTCACTTGCAGGGCCATATCTGGACTGGACGTACGTTGAGGATATCGCCGAGGGAATCGAGCGGGCGTGGGCTGCTCCGTCCCTGTCGCATGATGTCTACAGCCTCACCTGCGGGCGCCTCGCGTCGATTGGTGATGTCCTCGCGGCGTTCCAGCGGCACCTCCCGGGCCTTCACTACCGGCAAGTCCCGGAGGCAGAGGCAAACTACCGGGTCTCTGGTGAACCGCCCGGCCCCGTCCCCTCCAACGCCCGGCTCGCCGCCGATTTCGGCTGGGTTCCAGAGACATCCCTGGACGAGGGCATGCACGCCTATCTGACCTGGATCGCGGCCCATGGCCCGCAGTAGGGCTCCGGTCGGTGCCGAGTGGACGTCTCCGGTAGTTTCAGGATCGGCTTGGCCCATGAGCGACTGTGACAGGATCCGGCATGCGTCGCGCAGGTGGCCTCCCATAACCTTGCGACCGGGCGGGCCGGACACGGAATGGGTATGGGGATGAGGAAGGAGAGGCGAACGTACGCGCCTGTTCTTGGCAAAACGTGGCCTAATTGATTGACAATCCGGCAAGGGGTCTGGTAGCGTCTGAACTGCCCGTGTGAGGCAGTGCCGCGAACCGCGCCGCTTCGCCACCAACGGCTTTGAGGGAGGCCCGAGGTCGGCGGCGTTGGTCCTGATCGGGGATGCTCGGCTCGGATCTCCCGCCCGTGTCGTTCGTCTGCCGCCGAAGGTTGAACCGCTCATGGTGGAGAGAAGCTGGTTCGCGTATCTGTGCGCGCTGGTTGGTGTCGCTGCGCTGATTGCGGTCTCTGCGCCGCGACCGGCCGACGCAGTGGGCACCGCCGCGGCAACTGTTGTTGGCACGGAAGGTGTCAACATTCGGTCCTGCCCGCGCCTCAACTGTGATGTCCTGGCTGTGGCGCGCCTCGGGCAGACGGTGGCGGTGACGGGGGAATCCAGCGGCGGGTTCACGCCGGTGGTCTACAAGGGGACCGCAGGCTTCGCTTACGATCTCTACCTGCTCAAGCCCGGCCTGCCGGTTCCACAACTCATAAGCGGTGCACCGGGCTGCAAACGGGTCGCCTTGATCTTCAATATCGGGATCGGTGAAGCGCCGGCAACGGAGATTTTGGACACCCTGAAGGCCGAGAACATCCCGGCGACGATGTTCGTCATGGGGTGGTGGGCCGAAGCTCAGCCCGACATGTTGCGGCGCATGGTCCGCGACGGTCTTCCGATTGGCAGCCACGGCCATGACCGGCTGGGGCTGACTGAGCGATCGGACGCGGATATCGTCCGGGATATCCAGGCCGCGGGGAACGCCATCAAACAGGTCACCGGCGAGGCGCCGGGTCCCTGGTTTACCCCGTTCGCGGCAGATACCGACGAGCGTGTGGCGGGCTTGATTGCCACCCGTGGCTACCTGCCCGTCGGGTGGACCGTCCCGGCCGCCGACTACGGCCCGGATGCCACGCCGCAGTCCGTCTATGGCCGGGTCATGCCCAATGTCTACGACGGCGCCATCATTGAGATGCACATGGATGGGCCGGCAAGCAGGACCTCGACCGCCATCGCTCTTCCTTGGATCGTCGGGGAATTGCGAGCCCAGGGATACACCTTCGTCACCGTCCCAGAGATGGCGAATCCCTGCCCGTAGACGCCAGATGCCAGACGCCAGACGCCAGACGCCAGACGCCAGACGCCAGACGCCAGACGCCAGAATGATGATACGGGCGCCCGTGCGGGGCGCTCGTGTTGTTTCGTGGCCGCGATCTGCGCGATCGCTCCCTGAGCGCTGGCGGCTCATCGGGTACCGACGGGGGCACGTTTTTGCTGGCAAGTGATGGTGCCGGCTTCTTCCTTCACCTGGGAAGCCCGTCCCCACTCATGGGTTATACTCAGGGCATCCGTACGCACGTTCGACTTGTACGAACACTTTGATGGGCGCGGCTGGAACCGGAGGTGCGTGTTGGTGCTCTCTTCGCGGCCACCCGCTGATCGCGTTCCATTCCCGCGCGCTGAACAGCCAGCAGGGTCATCCTCCCCGGCCGACTCGTTCGCGGAGCGGATCGGGCGGCTGCACGCGGAGCTTCGGCGGGAGGGCGTGGTCTTCGCGGACATGCGCCGGGCCGAGGCGCTGGAGTTGCAGTTCGTCGGCGTGCCCGATCTGGAGCGGGGCGGGACGGGGCGGAGCGGCCCGGTGGAGATCGAGCGGCTGGAGGGCGGGCCAATCTCGGCGCGCAAGGTGCCGCCGTTGCCTGTCGGATCGTCGCGGTTCCGCTACTTTCTGGACGGCAGCCAGCGGACGATGCTGGTCTGGCGCATCGGGCTAGTCCCGGTGGCCGCGACGATCGCGGCGGCGGCGATTCTGGTCCGCGATCCGGCAGGTAACCCCACGATTGCGCCCGGCACGCTGCGGCTGCGGCACACCTGGCTGATCCCGCGCCACACGGACGAACCGGATGTGCGGGCTCTGCTCGACCGGCTGGACGCCCAGGGGATGGAAGTCGTAGACCCGCTGGGCGATCCTGTGGAGGATCTGGACGGGTACGAGGCGGCGGCGGGCAACTACGGTCGGATGGTCGAATTGGCCTACGTGGCGGCGCGGAAGGTCCGCGGAGAGGTGGAGCGCGGGCTGCTGCGCGACTGGCGGGACCACCCGGCGCGGAGCACGGACGGGTGGCTGGTGGTGGACGGCAGGTTGGGCAGCGACGCGCCATCACAGGCGGTCGGCCTGGTCAAGGATCTGGCGACGCAGCACCTTGCCGGGCACGAGGCGGCGACGCTATTCGGGTTGCCGCCGGGTCACCGCACGACGGCGTTCCGGCACCGGAGCGCCGGGTCC
>JALYMD010000449.1 GCA_030773875.1 Chloroflexota bacterium
CGTTGCCGTCCAGGACGATGCTCTGGAACGAATCGAGGAAGACCTTGTTGTAGGCGCCGCCCTGGTCCCCGAGGCCGACCGGCAGCAACGATGGCAGGGCTCCCTCAGCGGTCGTCGTTGCTTGAACGGCGGTGGCTTCGAGCTGGGTGCCTTCTGGGAGATCCGCCGGCAACTCGGTTTCGATCGCGGGGAAGAAGGCAACCTCCCGCAGCGTAATTGCCTGGACCTCCGGCCGAGTCAGGTACTCGATCAGGGAGCGGGCTGCCGCCGGATCGGGCGCGGTCTTCGGGATCGCCAGGCCGGCGACGACCGGCATGAACCCGAGCCCCTTCGGGCCACGCGGTGCCGGGAACGTCACGAAGTCTTCGGCATTCTGGCGCAACGCGTCGATCAGGCGGGCGGTATGGTCCCACGCCAGCGAGACCTCACCCGACAGCAATGGCTCCGACATCTGGCTGTAGCTGACAGATTGCGGGTTGGTGTACTGCCAGATGTCCTTCAGCCAGCTCCACATCGCAACGGCGCCTTCGCTCTTGAAGGTGGTGTTGACGCCACCGGTGAAGCTCGGGTAGCTGTAGCCTTGCAGGAAGCGGTGCAGGAGGCCCTTCTCGCCAGCCGGGAGGCCGAACTTTGGCCCCTGCGCGTCGTTGATGTTCTTCGCCCACATCCCAAGCTGGTCGTAGGTCAGTGACGTCTGGAGCGCCGCCTCGTCGACCCCCTCCGGCAGGAACTCCAGCGCGTCCCGGCGGGCCGCCATAATGTAGGTCGCCTGCATCCAAGGGATGTAGTTAAGTTGCTGGCTGCCAAGCCGGCCGAGCTCCAGATATTGGGTGATGAAGCCGCGATCCTGCAGCTCCGTCGCCAGGTCGCTGAGGTCGGTCAGCACCCCCTGCTCCGCCAGCGCCGCGAAATCGCCGTGCTGACCACCGAGCACGCCGATTGAGCCCTTGCCCGCCTGGGCTTCGGCGGTGACGCGGTCGTTGAAGGGGCCAATCTCTTCCGCGATAAACTCGACCTCGCCCTCAAAGTCTTTCAGGATCTCGTTGCGCATCGCCTCGGCTTCTTCGACCGGGGTCAACTGCGTCGAAAGAAAGACGATCGAGCTGCCACCCTGCCGGCTGAGCGGAGCGGATCTGCCGATACTAGGGCGGAATCCACCCAGGGCCGCTGCACCGGCAACACCCGCTCCGGCACGAAGCACGGCCCGCCGCGAAGCCCGGCGCGATCGGAAGAAGGAGTCGTCGTTCCGATTGGTCATCTATCGACCTCCTTGTCGAGATGGACCGACGCGGGGCATCCGTGCCTCGCGTCCGCGCGTCCAAACCGTGGGCGGCCTTGTACATCACGCTCTCTAGGCCGTCAAGACGATCTCGCGCGCTGGGATCGCCCACCCCCCATCGTCAAAGATCGGCTGTCGTCGTGGAACCGGAGCCGTCGGGGATGGCCTGGCCGCTGCCCCACTGTCCCGTATGCTTCTGATAGCGACGGATCTGCGGGCAGCACCGGGCGCGATGTGCCGGTGCGGGCGAGGCAGGGAACGGGATGGGATTGGAAGGGCGCGTCCCAGGAACAGGCTTCCCGGTAGCGACCACTGTCCGTGACGCCCTCTACGACCGCATCCCGCTGGCCGAACCTGAGTTGGCCCTGATCGGGACTCGTGCCTTCCTGCGGCTGGACCGAATCCAGCAGTTGGGGTTCGTCTCTCGGATCTGGCCGGCAGCCAAGCACGCCCGCTACGAGCATTCCCTGGGCGTCTTCCACCTGACGCGCCTGGCGGTGGCCCATCTCCGAGCGACCCCCGGAGGAGCTTGGATCACGGATGAGGACGCCCGTGTCGTGAGCGCGGCGGCACTCCTCCACGACGTGGGTCACTACCCGTTCTCGCACGCCATCGAGGAACTGGGGTCGCCCATCGTGCCCCATGAGGCGGTCGGGCGCCGCTTGATCGAGGGGCAAGACTCAGATCTCGCGGCGATCCTCACCCGACAGTGGGGAGTTGACCCGGCGCGGGTAGCGGCCCTGATCGATCCGGCGGGTCGGGAGTTGCCACCCGCCGACCGCGTGCTGCGCGGGGTGCTCTCCGGACCGCTCGACATGGACAAACTGGACTACCTGCCGCGTGACGCCCGGGCCTGCAACGTCCCGTACGGTGGCGTCGACACCGCCCGCCTCATCGACTCCCTGGCGATCGCCCCCGTGGGCGAGGGGCCGGAAGCGGAACCGCGGGTCGTCGTCGGCGGAAAGGGCGTCAGCCCGCTCCACTCGCTGATCAACGCCCGGCAGGAGATGTTCGACAACGTCTACTGGCACCACACCAACCGAGCCTGTATGGCGATGCTGTTGCGGGCGGTCCAGGAGGCGCTGCTGGCCGGGGCGGTCGCGCCGGAAGAACTGACGGACCATGATGATGCGTCCCTCCTGGCCCTGCTAGGTAGCGCGGGGATGCCG
Source organism: Chloroflexota bacterium (assembly GCA_030773875.1). The sequence continues at coordinate 2,449 of JALYMD010000449.1, forward strand.
GCGCCGACGCGGCGGCTGGTGGACGCGCTGGTTGCGCGGCGGATCCACAAGCGCGCGGTCGAGGTTAGCGCGCGGGCCTTCGAGCTGTACGCACGGCTGGGCAACCTCTACTTCGATCCAGCAGCGCGGCGCGAGGCGGAGATCCGGCTTGCGGCCGGGCTGGCGGACGAAATGGGGAAGGAGGTGCCGCCGGGGGCGGTGCTCATCGACATCCCGAAGCCGGAGCGATGGCGGACTGAGGTCTGGGTCCAGTTCGAGCGGCCGCCGGTCGGGTTCCGACCACTCATGCCATGGCGCGAGGTGGTCGGGCTCGCGGACGAGGACTTCAAGCGCTACGAGGAGCACCGGCGATTGATCCGGACCGTGACCGCGGCACCGTATCGAGATGCC
>JALYMD010000450.1 GCA_030773875.1 Chloroflexota bacterium
CCGCTGCGGCGTACATGGGGTCTTCCTCGCCGATGCGGGCCGATCCGAAAATGGAGACCGCTGGGCCCAGTTCGGCGAGTGCATCGAACCCGGCCACGAACTCACCAGTGATCCGCATCACCCGCCATGGATCGCTTTCCGTGAAGGCGCTCGCCTGATTCCGATCTTGGTCTGTCCAGGAGAGAAGTTTGCGGTCCTCCGTGGGCTGGCCGCGTCGAGCCGCGCGGTCTAGCGACGGATTGGGCACCATCCTCCGGCCCTCGTGTGCCGCCGTCGGCGGCCGGTTCCCATTTCTCTCCTGCGGCATGTCGTCTCCAGTTGGCTGCTGCCCCGTCCAGGGGGATGTTGAGGTTAGTCCGGCACCTCGTAACGGCCGGACCGCGCGGTGATGCGCAGACAGTAGACCACCGTCTCCGGCGGCAGATCCGGGATGGTAGCTGGTGGCGGGTAGACGATCGCCAGGCCACGCTCCCGGTCGGCGGGGTCAGTCAGTTCCTCGTACACCGCCTCGGCGATGGCGCTCCGCCAGCGGTCGGCCGCCTCCGCTCGGTCAACCTCAAAGGTAACCAGAGGCTGGGCACGCATCAGCTTGATCTTGCGCCCGACGCTGCTATGGGCATAGATCGCCTCTCCGTCATAGCCATAGGCGAGCGGCACGAGGTATGGGCGGCCGTCCCCGCCCTCCACCCCGTGCGCACAGCAAGCGATCCGTCCGACCAGCGCGGTTTGCAGCAATTCCTCGATGCCCTCGTCCGGCAGGACGTGGATGGTTCCCATCTGATGCTCATCTCCGTTCGGTGAGGCCTGACTGGCCTCCCGGCGAGCCGCTGGAGGCGCGAACGGCCAGACGCCTCTGGAAGGCTAGCGCCGGGCGCGATGGAGCGGCCGGGCCTCCAACTTTACCGCGGTGGAGCGGAGGATGTCCCTGCTGCGTCTGGTGGGATCGTGGTGGGAAGAATGGGCAGGGATACCCGAAGGCTATCGGTAGCTGTGTGACGGCGGTGCTAACGCTCGTAAGCCGTCCGCCGGCTGGCGCTCCGGCGGGTCGTCCCCCTGGGAGCCGCGGCCGGCCGTGATGACGTCGATCTCCCGATGCTGCACCGGGAGCGGGGAGACGGCTTCGCGAGCGCCTTCCAGCCGGTGCAGCCGGCGCGCGAGGATGTTGAGATTCTGGCCTCGACGCTGGAGTTGCCCTTCCACCAGCAGGAACGGCTCGCCCCGGACCAGCAGCCGTTGTTCCTCGTAGAGCGCCGGGTAGACGACGGCGTTCACCAGCCCCCACTCGTCCTCCAGCAGCAGGAACGTGATCCCCTTCGCCGTGCCCGGCCGCTGGCGGCAGACCACCAACCCGGCCACGCGCACGATTGACCCGTTCCGGACAGTCGCCAGGTCCGCCGTGCTCGCGACGCCGGCCGGCAAGCGCGCGCGGAGCAGCCCGAGCGGGTGGTAGCGGAGGGAAAGACCGAGGGTAGCGTAGTCGGCCACCATCTGCTCCCACGGGCCCATCGGCGATAGCGTTACCTGATCCTGCGTCACCGGCAGCGCCAGGGAAAGCTGTCGTCCCCGCTCCGTCGGCGGATCGGTCCGAGCCCAGCCGAAGCCGCGTGCCGGCACGAAGAAACCGAGCTGCCAGAGGGCCTCCCGCCGCCCCAGCCCGAACCGGTCGAAGGCGCCGACCAGAACCAGGCGCTCCGTCGCTTCCGGTCGCAGCGCCACCCGCCGCACGAAGTCCGCCAACGAACGGAACGGTCCGTTGGCGTTCCGCTCCCGCGTGATCTCCTGCGCGGCTTCCTCCCCGAGCCCATGGACGTAGCCGAGGCCGATGCGCACCGCCCGCGCTTCCCCCGGCTCGACCGTGCAGCGTGGACCGCTGGCATTGACGTCCGGCGGCAGCACGCGCACCCCGTGCCGCTTGGCGTCGTTGGTCACGGTGTGCGGGGGGTAGAAGCCCATCGGCTGATTGTTGAGCAGCGCGCAGGTGAATTCCGCTGGGTAGTAGCGCTTGAGCCAGCAGGACTGGTAGGCGAGCACGGCGAACGCGGCGGCGTGGCACTTCGGGAAGCCGTAGGCAGCGAACCCGATCAGCTTGCGAAAGACCGTCTTGGCCGTTTCCAGGTCCACCTTCCGTTCCAGCGCGCCATCCCGAAACTGGGCCCAGATCCTGAGCATCGCCTCGCGGGACCGCTTGCGGTTCATCGCCCGGCGCAGCATGTCGGCCTGACCGGCGGTGAACCCAGCCAGCGCCATTGCGACCTCCAGCACCTGCTCCTGATACAGGATCACCCCCAGCGTCTCGCGCAGCACCGGCACCAGGTAGGGGTGGTCGTAGGTGGGCTGGATGTCCGGGTTGATGCGGACCAACTCGCGGTGGCGGACGTAGGGGTTGACCGCCCCGCCGATGATCGGACCCGGCCGCACGATCGCGACCTGGACGACCAGATCCTCCAGGGTGCGCGGCCGGGTCCGCAGCAGCATCTGGATCTGGGCCCGGCTCTCGATCTGGAAGGTGCCGATCGTGT
>JALYMD010000451.1 GCA_030773875.1 Chloroflexota bacterium
CACGTCTGATCGAGGGGAGGTGGTTGCCGCCATCTCCCCCTCGGCACATTCGAGCCCCTTGCAGCCGGGAAGTGGGGCTGCGGGAACAACGCTGCCGAGTTCCTCAGCCGAGAAGATCGTCGCAGCACCGATGCGGTCAGCTAATCTGCTCCCCGATCCTCGCGCGACACACTGAGGGCACGGGCTCCCGTGTAGAACCCCACCCCTGTGATATCCACGATCGCTTCCGCGCGTTTGGATGTCGCCGTAGCGCCCATCGTGCTCCTGGCAGCGGACCGGCCGCTGAACGGCGGCGTCATCGCCCTGCCGGATCGCGCCTGCGTTGTCGCGAGGAGACCTCTCCACGCTCCGCAATCGAGATCGGACGCGCCGTCAGGCGCTTGAGCGGGCGAGCAGCCACACGCCCGTGCGCTGGAGGGCTACGAGGGAGACCGTCACGCCGACGGCAAGGGCGAATAAGACGGCATCCCCCTCGGCACCGGTGCGGAGAGCAAAGCCAAGCGAGGTCGACACCGCCGGGGGATGGACGACATCGAGCAGAACCATGGCCAGGATTGTTATGACCATGGCGCTCGCGGCGGCCAGAAACCGGGCCCAAAAACGACGTACGTGGCCAGACCGGCTGTCGCCGCGATGAGGTGTGAGGAGACCAGAGCCCGAATCGTGTTGGTGCCGTGGTGTGGATCGAGGTAGATGAGGAACGCGCTGGAGGCCAGCGAGGCGAACAGCAATCGCTGCTGGCTGAGCACCTCCACCAGCCCGAGGACCGCGAGCACCGTCAACGTCGGCAGCAGCGCGAGGAGCAGTTCGCCCTTCACGTCCAAACGGGCCCGGGCCGGACGGGCCGCTCCCTCGATCGGTTGCAGACTGTCGCGATCCCCGTCCATGCGTCCTCCCCGCAGTGACCCACCGCAACGTACCGGCCACGACGCGCACTTCCCTCCCCCTCGATCTTTCCATACCCGCCTCGATACCACTCGAGGGGACGACATCCGTGATGCCATGGAGGGGAGTGGGTCCGCGGTGGTGCGGAATTCCGGCATCCTGCCAATGCGGAGCGGCAACCTGAACGGAGATGATGGATGTACGCAGCCACCGGTTCCGACGGCCGGGCATGAGCGGCAGGCATTCGCGATCGGACGAGACGATGGAAGGGCTACCGCGGCGGAACAAGCTGCTGTTCACGGTGAGCAGCCTCGGCAGCGAGGCACTAGGACAGAGCCGGGGTCTCTGGTTGCTCTACGCCTACGCTCCACCCGCCGATAGCGGCCGGGAGGCACTGTTGCCCCTCGGCGTGATCGGCGTGGTCCTGACGGCGGGCAAACTGATCGAGGCGTTTGACGACGTGCTGATCGGCTGGTGGAGCGACCGCACGCGCTCCCGACTTGGCCGCCGCCTGCCGTTTATTCTCGGTGCCACCCCGCTCTGGGCGCTTTTCGCGTTCCTGACCTTCGTCCCACCCGAAAACAGCAGTACGGCCGCCACCGCGATCTACCTCTTTGTCACTTACGAGTTCTTCAATCTCTTCGCGACTCTCAGTGGCGGACCGTACGAAGCGCTGCTGCCGGAACTCGCCGCCTCCAGTCGCGACCGGGTCACGCTTGTGGCCCTGCGGGTCTACTTCGGGGTGGCGGGAGCCGCTATCGGGTTGGTCGGTAGCGGCCTCCTGGTGGACCGGTTCGGTTTCCGGGCCATGGCGCTCGTGATGGCCCTGCTTGCGTTCGGCTGCCGCTACCTGGGGATGGCCGGCATCTGGAAGCACGTGGACCGGCACCAACCGCCGGCAGACCTACCACTCCGGGACGCGCTGCGGGCCACCTTCTCAAATACCGCGTTTCTCCTCTTCCTGCCGACCTTCGTGCTGTTCCAGCTCGGGCTCCAGCTCTTGACGGGAGTCCTGCCGTATTACGTCACCTCTGTCCTCGGCAAGGAGAATGAGGGCGTCTGGTCGGCCATCCTGACTGCCGTGGCAATCGGGGCGATGGTGGTGGCAGTACCCGTCTTCGGCCGCCTGGCGCAGCGCACCTCCAAGCGGCAAGCCTTCAGTTGGGCCATGCTCGGCGCCGCGGCCGCCTTCCCCCTGCTGGCGTTTGCCGGCTTCGTGCCCGGCATCCCAGTGCTCCCTCAGGTGCTGTTAGTGATCATGCTGATCGGCTTCCCGCTGGCGGGGGTGTATCTCTTCCCGACCGCGCTGACCGCTGACATCGTCGACGACGATGCCAGCCGGACGGGACATCGCCGCGAGGCGACGTTCTACGGCGCCCAAAACTTCGTGGAGAAGACGGCCGGGTCGCTTGCTCCGGTCGTGCTGACCTCGCTTCTCCTGCTCGGCAATACCACCGACGATCCGCTGGGCATCCGCATCGTCGGTCCCGTCGCGGGCGCTGTCGTGCTGATCGGCTATCTCGTATTCCGACAATTCGACCTTCCGGACGAGGTGGTGCCGATCGCGCCGTTGGGAACCGCTGGGGGAGCCGCGCCCCCACCGCTGCCTTCCGAAACCTCGGTTTGACGACCCGGGGCTGACTGCCTACGATGGCCGTTGCAACGGCATTGCAGGCGAGGCAGGGCGTCCATGGGGACGTGGGCTGGGCTATCCATGACGGATCCGAACCTGACCAATCCATTGGGCATGGACCCTGATCTCCCACTTGATTGCCCGGCATGCGGCATGGATCTGACAAAGACAGATCTCTGGGTAACGCATCGGGTCTGCGACGCCTGCGGCCGCCACTTCTCCTTGCTGGCGCGGGAGCGCCTAGCGCTCCTCGTTGATCCGGGCAGCTTTGCCGAAACCAATGCCGCCCTGATCTCGGTTGATCCTCTCGTCTTCCACAGCCACGACTCCAGCCATGACCTGCTGCCGGCCCCCGACCGCCTGGCGGAGGCCCAGGAGCGGGCCGGTCTCGCCGGCGTGGCGGAAGGGGCCATCACAGGCGTCGGCTCCATCAGTGGGCAAGCGGCCGTGCTGATCGTGCTGGACTTCGCCGCACTCGGGGGCAGCATCGGGGTGATCGCCGGGGAGAAGATTGTCCTGGCGATGGAGCAGGCGGCCGCCCGGCGCCTTCCCCTGGTCGCGATTTGTGCCGGTGGGCGCGGTCCGGCCCGGGCGCCGGAGGGAATGCTCTCCCTGGTCCAACTTGCAAAGACGGCTTCAGCAGCGACCCGCCTTCGTCGCGCCGGCGTGCCCTTTGTCGCTGTGCTCACCCACCCGACGACCGGCGGCGTCTACGCTGGTCTCGCCAACCAGGCTGACGTGATTCTGGCGGAGCCGGGTGCCCAGGTCGGCTTTGACGCCTCCCAGGAGCCAGTCCGGGCGATGAGAGGAGGCGGGACGCACGCGGCGGAGGCGCTGGTCGCGCACGGGATGATCGACGGTGTGGTTGCCCGTGAGGAGCTTCGCGCAACCCTCGCTGCGTTGCTGGATCTGGTGGTAAACCGGGGAGCGCTGCGGGAGCGAAGCGAGATCCCGTCGCGCGTGGCGAGCGGCACCCTCCCAGCGTGGGAGGCGGCGGCACTCGCGCGCCACCCCCAGCGACCGAGGGCGCTGGACTACATTCGACGCCTGATGCCAACCTTCGTTGAGCTGCGAGGTGACCGGGTGGTCGCGGACGACCCTAGGT
>JALYMD010000452.1 GCA_030773875.1 Chloroflexota bacterium
CGCCGTCGGTGCCGGCAACCACCGCGGTCCCGGTCGTCGCCTCGGTGGTTTCCGTTGTCGATTCCGAGGTCTCGGTTGTCGTCGAGCTCGTCCCGCAACCGACCGCCGCCGCCGTGTCAATGCGGCCCGCTCCGAGGAGTCCGGCGTAGCTCGGGTTGATCCCGTCCAGCGGAGCCGCCGTCAGCGCGAGCTGCTCGCGCGCGCCCATTACCGCCCCGATCACGAGAGCGGCCGCGCCCGAAACGAACGGCGTTGCCATGCTCGTGCCGCTCCAGTAGGCGTAGCCGCCGCCTGGGATCGTGCTGACGATGTCGGTTCCCGGGGCGCTGATGTCCAGGGCACCGTGGTAGTTGCTGAAGGCGCTCTTGAGATCGCTGGAATCAGTGGCAGCGACACCGAGCGCGTTGTCATCAACGGCCGGGTATTCCGGCGGCTGCGCCCGGTCCAGGTTTCCGGCAGCCGCGGCCACCACGATACCGGATGCCGCCGCCTCCGCCACCGCTTCGGCGACCACCTGTGTATTCTGCGTTGAGCTGAGGCTGAGGTTCATCACGCTGGCGCCGCTGTCGATCGCGTGGAAGATCCCGGCCGCGAGGAAGAACGCGTCCCCGACGCCGTCGCTGTCGAGCGCCTTGATCGGCAGGATAGCCGCGCCGGGGGCCACCTGGGTGACGATGCCGGCCACATGCGTGCCGTGCCCCGTCATCTCGTCCACGCTTCCGTCGTCGTCATCGTCCACGCCGTTGCCAACGTCGGAGGTGTCAGACGAGTTCTCGAAGACGTTCCAGCCGTTGCCGAGCACGCTCCCGGCCAGGGCCGGATGCGCAGCGTCGACCCCGGTATCGATGACCGCGACCACCACACCGGAGCCGGTCCCGCAGGCGTGGGCCGCGCCCAGCCCGAGCAACTCCGACGCGTACTGGCCGCTATACGAGGTCTCGTCGCTCGCTCCGGTGACAAAGAAGTTACCCGGGCGGCCTTCCGGCGCTTGGCTGGCAAAGTTCAGCTCAGCCCAGACAACGTCCGGATCCTCCCCCAGCACGTCCTTCGACGTTGTCTCGTCGCTGCCGCTGGGCAACTGGAGGAGGTAGATGTTCCGGGATGGGATTGCAGCGAGCACGTTCGTCCCGTTGCGCGCGTTGAACGCGGCGAGGTCAGCACCCGGTGCCAATCGGACGATGACCTGCTCGGCGCGGTAGCCATCCGTGGTCTCTTCACCGTCACTGTCGACGAACGGCGCTTGCCAAGGGGCGCCTCCATCCTCCTCTCCCTCCTGAAGGGCCAACGCCACTGGCGTGGAGCTAACGACCAGGGCGGAGGCGAGAGCCACCCAGAGGAACGGTCGCAGCCAGGCGGAGAACGGTGCATTGATGGTCATGGCGAACCTTCCAGAATGAATGGGGCCCAGTACGCGGGGTGTGGCCGCCGGTCCAGCATAATGCATTGAGCGTCACGGAGCGCCGCTGACGGTGCGACGCCGGCCTTCCACGCTGTGTAGAAGTCGATCATTGTACCCGCCGCGCTCTCGTCATTCACGATCCACAGGCTCACGATCAACGACGAGGCCCCCGCTGCCAAAAAACTACGGATCAGCCCCACCAGCTCGTCCCCCGTCCCGACCACGTTTCGTCCCGTGTTGCATGCGCTGAGCGTTACGAGGGCCCGCGGAAGGCGGAGTTTGTAGTTGTCCCGAACGGTCAGCCAGGCGTCCGAAAGCTTGATTCCCGACATCAGCGGGCTCTCGGGCGTGAAACGGCCGTGGCAGGCCAGGTGGACGATCGAGGCCCCCTGAGCCGCTGCGCTGACCCGCTCGATGGTGGCACCGGGACCGAGCAGGACATTGTCCGTGCCGAGGGCGGCCGCGACCCGCCGGGTCTCATCGGCGATCTGGGGAGCGATCTCGTCGGGCACCCCGACGACCAGTGCACCGTTGACAGGATCGGCGCCAGCCTCACGGCTCATGTGCGCAAGCAGGCTGGCGCTCGGCGCGTAGACGACCTCTGCCTGCTCGATAAGATACCCTTGGCCGTCCCAGAGCGCGTGGAACGGAACGGCGTGAAGCGGCCCATGAGGAATGATCACCAGGCGCCGGGCCTCTCCCACGGTCTCGCGCAGCGGCGCCAGCACCGCGGCATCAAGCGCCCCCAACTCCCGCCGGGCATCAGCGAGCAGACGGTTGGCGCGGGCACCCGGCTCGGGGCCGGCCACCAGCGCCCGGTCGATCTGAAAGCGGACCCGCCGGACGAGGTTGACGAGTTCAGGAGATCCAACCAGGTGCCGAAACACCTGAGCGCCGTCGCGATGGAGGACAAACGCCGTGAGTTGGTCACCGGCGATGAAATATTCGATCAGCGCTCCGTCGGGGGGCACCAGGCCCTGGGCGGTGGCCAGATCGATCGGTGGCGCATAAAGCCCCGCCACGCCATGGGTCGCCGCCATGCGGTTTTGCAGCGCCTCAAGTGCCCGCTCCCGCTCCTGAATAACACGGTGCCAGTCGGCGGCATCCGGGCATGTCGTCCCCGGGTTGCCGGCCTCGGCGGACTTGCCGACTTCTGTCAACTGGCTGTAGCGCCAGTTGAGTTCAGCCCGCAGCCGGGCCATCTCGGTCTCCAGCTTGACCTCCGCCGGGTC
>JALYMD010000453.1 GCA_030773875.1 Chloroflexota bacterium
CTCACCTTCCGGTCGACATCACCGTGCAGGCGTCGCACGACGCCCTGGCGATCCGAATCAAGGACTGCGGCGGAGGGCCGTCCGGCGGTGCTGCCGAGATGCCCGACATCGAGGCGAAGCTGGCCGGTCGCCAATCCCCCCGCGGCTGGGGGCTGTTACTGATCGAGCAGATGGTGGACGAGACACAGATCAGCGCTGACGACCACGAGCACACGCTTGAACTGATCATGCGACTGGGAGGGGATGCGGATGCCGGCTAAGGGGCTTACGGTGGGGGTGCGTCAGCAGCCGGGGGCCGCGATCATCGACCTCGCCGGCGAGATCGACGGGTTTGCCGAGGAATCGCTCAACACGGCCTACCTGGAAGCCGAAGGCGCGACGGGTAAGGCGATCCTGCTCAACTTCGCCGGCGTGGAGTACATCAACAGCAGCGGCATCGCCCTGATCGTCGGCCTGCTGACGCGGGCCCGGAACAGTGGTAGACGCCTCATGGCCTGCGGCTTGAGCGAGCACTACGTGGAGATCTTCACCATCACGCGCCTGGCCGACTTCATGGCGGTGTTCCCGGACGAAGCGACCGCCCTCGCCGCGGTTTCCCAGGGCGTCGATTGATCCCGTGTGGCGTCACCATTCGGTCAGCTTCCAGATGTGGGGCTGGACGGCCCCCGCTTCCACGCCGATCTCGACGTAGATCGTCACCGCCTCCTTGACGTGGGCGAGGGCTTCCTCTGAGCGACCGGCTGCATGAAGCAGGTCGGCTAGGTTGTTGTGCAGGGCGGCCTGGCGGTGGCGGTCCCCGCGCGCGGCGGTAAGGGCTAGGGCTGCCTCGGTGAGGTCCATGGCCCGCTCGATCTCCCCGCCGGCGCCGCAGGCGAGGGCCAGGTTGTTCAACGCCGCGGCACGGGCACCCGGGTCGTTGAGCTTCTCCGCGAGCGCCACGCTTCGCTCTAGATGACGGCGCGCGGTGGCCGTCTCGCCTTCCGCCCCGGCGAGGATGCCGAGCACGTTGTGGGCCTGGGCGAGGGCCCGATCGTCTGCGGCCTGCTCGGCCAACCGGAGGGCCTGCTCCGCGAGCGCGCGAGCCTGCCGGGACCGACCGCGGTGGTGGGCCATCAGGCTCCAGTCGGCGTACAGCGGGGACTGCTCGGCGGGAGCCAGCGTGCCCCCGAGCGCGGTCTCGGCGGCTTCGAACGAGCGCTCGGCGAGGTCCCATTCGCCGCGCCGGTGATAGACCTGCCCGAGCTTGTGTTCCAGGCGGGCCAGGGCTTGCGGCCGACTCAGCGCCGCCGCCGTCTCGTAGCTGGCGAGCGCGTCCACGTACGCGCCGCAGAGGGCCTGGAGGTCGCCGATGGCCTCGTGCAAACCGGCGGGCTCCGGGTGCCCGAGCGCGAGGGCAGCTTGGAAGTCGCGCAGCGCCTCGAGGTTGGCGTAGAGGGAGCGGGCGTGCTCGCCCGCCGCCACGAAATAGGCGGCCGCCACGGCGTCCTGCCCGGCCTGGCGATAGTGGTGCGCGATCTGCCCGGCGAGCGCGCCGGCATCACGCGGGGTCCGAGCGCGACCGGCGAGCGCGTCCGCGACCCGACGGTGCAGGAGGCGGCGCCGCGCCAAGCTGGTCTCGTCGTAGACCAGGGCGCGGAATTTTTCGTGGCTGAAGTCGTAGGTCGGGTGACCGCCAATCTCTCCCGGACGGCCGCGCACCTCCTTGATGATGCCGTGCCCGATCAGCTCTTCGAGCGCCGTCACCACCATCTCCTCATCCCGGCCGCTCGCCGCTTGCACGGCGCCGTAATCGAAGGAGCGCCCGATGACTGCAGCGGCCTGAAGCAACTGACCGCTACCTTCGGAAACAGTCGCGAGGCGGGCGCGCAGAAGATCCCGCACGCCGCCAGGGAGATCCCACGCGGCGTCATCGCTGCTGAGCAGCCCCTCCCCCATCGCCGCCAGGTACTCACTGAGGAAGAGCGGCAGTCCCTCCGTCTCCTCGTGGAGGCGACGGGCGAGATCCTCGCGCCCGACACCGGACGAAGACGGCATGACTGCCACCTTCGTCCGCACGAGGTCTTCAACGGATGCTCGGCTCAGACGAGACAACGAAATTGCTGAGCCGGCGCCAGCTCGGCGGGCATCGGCCAGGAGGTGGTGCAGCCTCGGCCCCGCCGCCTGCTCCCCGCGGACGGCAAGCAGCACCAAGAGCCGCTCGCGTGGTCGCCGGATGAGGTAGGCCAGCAGATCGAGGGACGCCGCGTCCGCCCAATGGGCATCGTCGACGAAAAGCACGCCGGGTTGGCCGTCATCGATGGTGGCGAGGAGGATCTGGGCGATCCCTTCGAAGAAGCGGGCCTGCGCGCCTGGGTTGTCAAGCGGCGGCGCGGACGGCAAGCCGGGACGCAGTCCGGCCAGCTCCGGCACCAGGCGAGCGGTCTCACTCAGGACGTGCGGCGGCAGCTGTTCCAGCCGGCCGCTGGAAGAGAGCGCCCCGACGGCCGCGCCGAGCACCGCGACGAACGGGCCGAAGGCTAGGTTCGCCTCCCCCTCGTAGCAGCGGGCGGTCAGCGTGACCGCGCCTTGGGCCCTCGCGTGGGCCAGGAACTCCTCGGCCAGCCGCGTCTTGCCGATGCCCGCCTCCCCCTCCACCAGTGCGACGTGACCAGACGCCGCGCGGTCGTAGGCGGCGAGCAACCGCTCCCACTCCCCGGACCTGCCGACGAGCGGGTGATCGAACTGCCGAGCAGGAGGTTCCGGGGAGGGGAGAGGCGGCGCCTGGCGTATGGGTGACGCCGGAGTCTGGGGCGACCGGGTGGAGACGGGAGGGGCCGCCCGGTTCTCCTTGAGCGCCTGGTAGAGCCGCGTGGTCTCCTCCAGCGGGGCGACACCCAGTTCTTCCTGGAGAACCTGGGCGCAGGTCCGGTACTGGCGCAGCGCCGCGGCGTGCTGACCGGCGCTGGCGTACAGATCCATCAACCAGACGTGCGCCGGCTCGTGCAGGGGATCGAGGGCGAGCCACCGCCGGGCGTAGGCAATGGCCTCATCGAACTCGCCCCGTCCGCCTCGCGCCCGGCTGATCTGCTCCAGAGCGCCGGCCAGATCGCGGCGGCGGCTTTCGGCCTGAAAGAACTGCCAGTCATCGAATTCGGGGCTGTCGCGGAGGGTGAAGCCCGCCAGGAAATCATCGCGATAGAGCCGCACTGCCTCGTCGAGGGCCGACAGGCAAGCGGGGCAGATCTCGGACCCGTGGTGGGCGTGCGTCCGAACCTGCGCGAGCAACGCGTCGAAGCGATCGGCATCGACGCAGAGGGCGCCACCGCCGTTCAGGCCGACGCTTTCCCGGTCGGCGATCAGGCACCCCTCGCCGAGAGCCTTGTTGAGCGCCGAGAGGGTGCGCCGGAGCGCGGCGCGGCCTTCCTCGTAGTCCGGCCAGAGCAACGCCGCCAGGGCATCGCGGCGGTGGCGCTGTCGCGTAACCGCCAGGTAGGCGACCAGCGCGACCGCTTTTCGGGTATCGACATCGACCGGCGCTCCGTGGCGCTCGATGCGCGGCGGGCCCAAGAGCAGCACAACCGTACGGGACACGCACTCACCCTCCATCAGCGATCCCGCTGATTCTGGTCTCCGTCGCTCAATTGCGCAACCAAACGATTGCCGTAACGGCGTTCGTAACGGACCGGGGACGGATGACCCCTATTCTCGATATCGCGACCTGGCAATGGCCGGCGCGAACTAGGAAGTCGGAAGGAGGTTGCACGAGTCAAGGAAGCCCAGCGAGCAACGGCGCTCGAACACCCACACGCCACCAACGCCCAGAAGTGGGCAACTCGGCCCGACGGGCCACCCAGACGGATGTCAGACGAATCAGACGATGAAGGAGTAAAGATCATGAAGAACTGGAAGGCTCTTGTTGTCGGCAGCGCGGCCGCGCTGGGTGTGGTCATCCTGGCTCCGGCATCCGCATCGCACGAGCACTACCTAGTCACGCCGGGAACTTGCGTCGAGGACATCGCGAGCGGCCAGACGTCACAGGGACCAAGCGAAGGCGGCTTCCACCAGTTCCACGACAACGTGCACATGGGCACCCCTGGCATGTACGCGCTGGGCACCGTCGTCGGAGGCGTCGATATGGAAGGGCAAGCTCCAGTCGGGATCTACAAGACCGGTACCGGTCCTGGCTGCGAGTAGACGAACGCCCGGCCCATTCAG
>JALYMD010000454.1 GCA_030773875.1 Chloroflexota bacterium
CCCCAGTCATCATCTGCACCGGCGCCGTGCGGGAGGTCCGGGACCTCCAGTCCCATCTTGAGGATATGGGTGTCGCGGTGGTGCTCAAGCCGTTCGACACGGACTATCTGCTCGGGGAGATTGCCAAGGTCCTGCGGCGCGTCGAAGAGGGTCAGAGTCCTGCTCCAAATCCACGGACGGAACCGTAAGCGGCAGCCCAGGCGGGCGTGCCAGTACGGGCGAGTGCCTGGCCTGGGAACGATCGGGCGATTCCCGCCTGAAAGGACGGTGATCCGAGCCCTGGCCGCCAACCGATGGGGCAGCCGGTCACCGTCCAGGTGGCCACCGCCGACGTTCCGGTGTATGCCTGACGTGGTACTCCACCACCAGCGTAGCTCGAAGCGTAGGGTGACGCGCATTGGGTGGTTCGATGGAACGCGCAGCCTTGCCCCGCTGCCTCGCGTGCCCCGCCGTACCCTGATGCGGCGGGGAAGCGCGGGGATTCGCAGACCGCAAAGGCCGCGTAACCCCGGACGGAGTGTCTGGATCGCGCAGTGGCCTGAGGCACGGGCGCTGCCGGGTTCGACCCAGCTGACTCCGTCGCACGGCCTACCACCTCCGACGAGCCGCCCCGCTCGATCCAGCCTCGCTCCCCGACCAGGGAGAGGAACAGGAGCAGCGCCAGCGCCGCCAGACCCGGGTTTGGCCACGCCGCGCGCCTCTGGTCGCTCCTCGCCACGCAGCGCATCCGGATGGTGGCGCGACTGGCCGGATCGTCGATGAGGGGGGTGTTCTCCCGTAGCAGGCGTCCTGTCTCCCGGAAGGCCGCTAAGCGGCACTGGCAGACTGAGCAGACCGCGAGGTGGGCTTCCAGCAGCGAGCGGTGTGCCTCAGCCAGCTCGCCGTCGGCGTAGGCAACCAGATCCTCATCCGTGAGGGGACAAGGTTCAGCCTGAGACGGGGAGCTCATTGCTGCCATGGTGTTCGGCCCCGTCGTTGTACTGCCGCCGGAACTCCGCCGCAGCGCGGCTGATCCGTTTACGCGCCGCGGCCGGGGAGATCCCGAGGATCCGCGCTACCTCTTCGCCGGAGAAGCCACCCAGGCTGTGGAGCAGCAGTGCCTCGCGCAGCGGGGGGCTGAGACAGTCAAGTGCGCGCTGAATACCGTCGCTCTCCTCGCAGTGCTGGCTCGTGTCCGGCAGCCGCAGGGCCGAGGTGTCACGCTCCAGGAGAGCGGGCAGCCAGTCCAGGGATACCAGGCGCCGTAGCCGGCGGCGGCGCCATTCCATGCGGAGTTCGTTGCGGGCGATCCCGTAGAGCCAGGCCGCGAAGGCACCATCGTCGGCCAGTTGGTCCAGGCAGCGGAATGCGGCCAGGAAGGTTTCCTGGGTCAGGTCGGCGGCGAGTTCGGGGTGACCGGTCTGGCGCGTCAGGTACTGAAGCAGCGGCGCGTGGTAGCGGTCCACCAGAACATCGAACGCCTCACGGGTCCCAGTGCTGACGCTGGCGCGGGCGGCAGTAACCTTGTCACGGTCGTCGCTCAGGACGGCGAGTGCTCCGCTCGTCATGGTCAAGCCCTGATCTTCGTGCGATCAGCCGTCCCTCCTCACTCTAACAAGGTGCGCAAGCGGCTCCGAATGGGACATCTGGTCACCAGTTGGATCGCGCTGAGTTCGTGGTCCCATCTCGGCCCGAGCGTGCATCTCTACCTTATAGGGGGTGACACGGATCACCCGATCAACCGATGGCTGGCGAGAGGAGCCGGATCGGGGTGTGGCAGGACGGGATCTGGTCGAGAGATCGGCGCCGCGAGGCGCGGGAGGATCATGCCGGTATGAACGCGGTAGCGTCGAAGCTAGACCAACGAGGGAGTCGTCTGGGAGGGGGCCGAATGCTGACGCGGTGGTCGATCGCGCTCGCCCTGGTCGGGCTGACTGGCCTCGGCCCGGGCAACACCGCGGCGCAGGGCGTGGTAGTGACGGATGAGCCTACCATCGCCGTCACCGGCGCCGGTCGCGCCACGGGCGCCGCCGAAACGGCAACCATCCAAATCCTTGTCAACAGCAGCGAGGCATTTTACGGATCGCCGTTTCCTCCGGACATGGTGCCTCCGGACGCCCCTGGGCCCGAAGAGGCCACCCCGGAGGCAGGCGAGGCAGCGAGGGGACAGGAGACCTCGTCCGGAGAGGTTGTGATGAACCCGGGACCGATGGGCCCGCCGATCCTCACCGATGAGGATCTTCAGCCCTTGAGCCAGGCGATGGTGGACGCTGGCGTGGAGGAGGACGACATCCAGATCGTCACGGGCCCTGCCGCTTCCGGTGTCTATGGCCCCGGCGGGCCAGGCGGGGGGTTCGTGGAAGCCGAGGTAGCTCAGCCGACGCGGGAGCAGGTCGGTGAGATCGTTGCTGCCGTCAACCAGGCTGCCACCGACAACGGCCTACTCGTCCAACACTTGGGCGTCGGCCACGACGTCGCCGACTGCGAGCCGCTGCAGCGGGAAGCGCTCCAGGCAACCATCGAGGACGCTCGGGCCCAGTCCGAGCAAATCGCGGAACTGGTAGGCGTGACACTCGGTGACGTGGTGCAGGTCAGCAGTTACCCGTTCTATGGTCCCGGGCTGCCCGGAGAGGATGAGGCCGGTTGCCCGACCTCGCCTGAAGCCGCCATCATCGGCCCTGGTGGCACGGTGACCACGCCGCCGTTCGACCCGACGGCTGAAGCGGAGGCGGAGGTCTACGCTCAGGTGAACATGGTCTTCGCGATCGCCGAGACCGAGGGCACGCCGACCTCTTAGCGGCCGGGGGCTGCCTGGTCCGGTCGTCGACCTCTGGGTGGATTGCCCTAGACGCCCCACGGGCCGCAACCCGAGGAGGCTTGGGCAACCTAGCCGGGTTGCGGCGCTTCTGTGTCAATGGACCAGACCAAACCGGAAACGGGATGGTTCTCCCGTTGGCACTCGCGCCCTACGGATGGGGCAGGTTAGAACATCCACCCCCTCTCTTGCGTGTTCCAGAGATCGAGGTGACTGCGCCAACCGCAGGGGCTAGATCGTGCCCGAATCTATCCCCCTCACTCTTGGCTTCTTCACGTGTAGCCGTTCATGCAACGGCCCCACCGCCCCTCATGCCCCCTGACCCCTCCTGGTGGGCGTGGGCGGGCGAGGCTTCGCCGCACGCCGCCGTCTAGAACGACGACGGCACCGGCGATGGACGGGCATCCCGCCACTGCCGGTGCCGTTCGCGGCACGTCGTTCGTTTTGGCAGCTGAGAACTAGACCGTGGCGCCTCCGGCGAGAAGGCCGGCCAGAATCTGGTTGAGCTGCGCACTGAGTTCGCCGCTCAGCGAGGCGGCGTCGACGGCGGTGTCGACGACAGTGCTGTCAGGGATGCCGTCGCCGTCGATATTCACCTCGACGTAGTCGACATAGATGTTGATGTCGTCGTCGCTGTAATCGTCGTTGTCGAAGATGATGCCCGTGTTCGTGGCGTTCTGTTCCTGATCGAGGATCTGGTCGTTGGCGTTGCTCTGGTCGCTGGTCTGGTTCAGCTCGGGACTCAAAACGGCATCCTGGGC
>JALYMD010000455.1 GCA_030773875.1 Chloroflexota bacterium
TCGTTGGCTCGTGCTAGAGAGATGCCACGCGAAGGATCTGGTTCGGTTCGGCACGCGGATGGGCGTGCGGCCGGTTCGGGGGCGTGGCGCCACGGTGGCGAGTCGGCAGCGCGGTCGGGCGCCGGCATTCGGTGGTTCGGGGCGCAGGGTCGGGACCAGTTGGGAGGGGGGAAGCGGTGAGGACCGCTCGGATCACGCGGACGAGGGCGCGTGCGCTCTCGGGTTTGTTGGCTCTGGCGCTCGTCTCCGGCGCATTCGCGCCATCGGCGCTGGCCAGCGATGGGGGCAGTGACGGGTGGCTTGGCTGGGCTACCGTGACAGTCGCCAACAGCGCTGACGGCGCCTTTTTGCGGGCCGAGCCCGGGTTCGGCACGGCGGTCGTGCTCCCGCTGGCGGAGGGCACATCGGTCGAGTTGCGGATCGCCGAGGTTGACACGGTCCTCGATTCGGACGGCGTGACCCGCTGGTGGCCCGTCCAGGTCTACGGACAGATTGGCTGGATCGCGGGCTACTACCTCGCGCCCACGAGCGAGGCTGCCGCGGCAGCCGTCGCTGAGACGGGCGACAGCGTGGCCGTGACCGACGATTGGGTCGAGACCGAGTCATCGGTCGCGGTTGAGACAGAGACAGACGTGGCGGTGGGTCCAGGGCTCGATGTGCCCACCGGTTCAACCGCTCGCGTGAGCAGCCCTGATGGGGCGAACCTGCGGGCGGAGCCGGACGCCTGGTCTGAAGTTCTTGCCCCGCTGGCCTTCGACGCGGTTGTCGACCTGCGGATCTCCGAGCTGGATACGGTCTACGACGAAGCGGGAACCCGCTGGTGGCCGGTTTCCTTCCAGGGTCAGGCTGGTTGGGTGGCCGGTGTCTACCTGATCGACGGCGGTGCCACTGCCAGCTCCGATGGCGTGGCAAGTGACGAAGGCACCGCCTGGGAAGAGACCTCCGGCGAGATTGCTGCCTTTTATGCCGGCCAGTACGCGGCGGCCAGCACCGCTTCTGGCCAGGGCGTGAACATCCGCGCGGCCGCGGTCCCGGATGGAGAGCCGGTCGGGTTCATTCCCGAGGGCGATGTCGTTCAGGTCATGGAAGGCCCGGTCGGGTTCGACGGCAGCGCGGCCGGCTGGTACCTGATCACCGACGGGGGCACCACCGGTTACGTCGACAGCGATCTGCTGGTCGCTGCCGCGCAGCCCGAGACACCGACCGACGAGGCGGTTGAGGACGCGGCGGAGTCTGGCGACAGCTTCGACGCGGCCAAGTTCACTGCCGGCGACTATGCCGCCGCGCAGACCCCCTCGGGGCAGGGAATCAATGTCCGCGCCGCCGCCGCGCCGGACGCCGACAAGGTCGGGTTCATCCCCGAGACCGGCAGGGTGCAAATCGTCGCCGGCCCGCTTTATGACGATACCGGCAACGGCTGGTATGAGGTGGCTGGGGACGGGATCGCCGGGTACGCCGACGGCGACCTGCTGGTGGCCGCCGAGGCCCCGGCGCCCGATCCGACCCCTGAGCCGACTCCGCAACCGAAGCCAGAGCCATCGGTGGAAGAGGCGCGCGCCCCTGCACCGGTGCAAGAGGAGCTCGCCCCCGCGCCGCCGGTGGAGGAACCGGCGCCGGCTCCGAGCGGACCCACCGGCGGCTTCATCAACCCGCTGCCCGGCGGCGTCGTGACCCAGGGGTATGGCTGCAGCCCTTACGCCTTCGAGCCGTACGAGGCAAGCATCGGCTGCAACTTCCACAACGGCATCGACCTCGCCGCCGCCGCCTACACGCCGCTCCTCGCCTCGGACGGCGGCACCGTCACGGCCGCGGGTTGGTGCGATTGTGGCCTCGGCTTCTACGTCGCCATCGACCACGGCAACGGCTTCGAGACGGTGTACGGGCACATGGCCGAGCAGCCGTACGTCTACGTTGGCCAGGTGGTGAGCCAGGGGCAGGTCATCGGACCGGTGGGCAGCACGGGTCTCTCGACCGGCCCGCACGTTCACTTCATCCTCAAGGTGGGTGGCAGCACCGTCGATCCCTCAGGATACGTGCCCATCTACTAAGCAAGGG
>JALYMD010000456.1 GCA_030773875.1 Chloroflexota bacterium
CTTCGCGCAGATCGTGCAGGCGCTGAGGGGCATCGGGGCGCATCAGCGTCAGGTACGGGGCCACAAAGGCCCACTCGTCGTCAGAGACATCGGAGGGGTAGGGCTTGCGGGCTTGCGTTTCCATGCCCCAAGCCTACCAAGTCCATAACACGCTCTAAGAAGAAGCGGTCGCCGTTGCGCGAATGGGCGGCTCGGACGAGGACGGGCGGCGCACTCGACCACCGTGCGCCGTCGCGTGAGCCCTCGACGTGCCCCAGCAGCCGCAGCCGCCGCAGAATCCTCCGCGCTTCTCCCGGCCGGTCACCGAGCCCGACTACGTTCGCCGCGCCGCGGAACAGGTCGATGCTTCCCGTGCCTGTGGCGGAAACCCAGGTGAGCAGGCGATCGTGTCGCTCGGTTCGCTCAAGGATCGTGTCCGTCGTGGTTCCCGTCACACGGTGGCCGTCATACCCCAGTGGGTCTTCCTGGCCAGGCTCGGATGGAGGTAGGTAGGGGATTCGGCAGGTGTAGTCGTAGACGGTGAGCTCGGGGCCGGCCATCGAAGTAATGTCGTCGAGGGAGAAGTGTCCCTCTGCCCGATCGCCCAGCATCTGCAAATCCAGGAGCGGGCCGAGCTCATCCGGCACTGACCCCGGTTGGTCGCCTTCGATGGCAAGAAAAAGGTAGAACTCCTGGCCGCGATCCACGCCCTTCTCGATCCTGACGAGAGGCACGACGCCACCTAAGTTGTCGCGGAGGATGATCCGCTCCACCACGTTGATGACCACGTCGGGTTTGCCGTAGCACCGGAAGCCGGCGTACCAGCGGGACATTAGGGCCCTCCCCCGCCCGCCTGCTCCAGCGCCGCGCCGCACAGCCGGTTCTCACCGAGCAGCACATACTGCCGCTCGACGGGATCGGCGGCAGACAGCTCGTTCCAGCTCCAGATCTTGACACTGCGTTCGCTCGAGGTCTCGCCCGCACCGACCTCGATGCGGTACTCGCCTGGGTCAGACCAGGGGATCGCTAGTGGCGTGTTCGGCCCGCAGGTGGTCGCGAAGATGATGCTCCCGTCCCGCTCGTCGATGACCGTAACGCGGATGGTTGGCTCGAAGCCGAAAACGGTCACGGTAGGGCCGTGGCCTTCGATCCAGCCGTGGGCTCCGGGAGCGCGCAGGCCCCCGGCGACGCCGATGGTGAGGGAGACGATCGGGCGCAGGGCGTCCAAGAGGTCGCGGTGCTCGACGAAAACTCCAGACCACGCTGGCGAGACGACCATGCAGTGGCGGATCTCGTGCCAATCCCTCCCGGACAGCACGGGCTCGGGGTCGTCGGCAAACTCGATGAGCCGTTCTCGGCGCAGGTGGTCGAACTGGGAGAGGAGGTGCGCCCGGCAGAGGACGACGAACGGCGTCCCGAGCGGCGGGCGTCCCCACGAGGCGAAGACTCCAGACTCAGGGTGATCCGGGTCCGGGGTCAGAATCCAGAACTCCCGCTTCGGCAACACGAGGTGGGAGAGCTCTTCTGGCACCTCAATGGTCCATCGAGCGCCGGCCCGGAGCTCGTTCTCGCTGACCGGACCAACGGGCTCGAACCAGCCCGGGCGTTCGGCTCGAACGCTCCGCGACTCCCCGCCGTAGGAGACACGAACGTCGTCGATGCGGCGGCGCAGCGGGCGACGCGGGTAGAGGTGGTAGGAGACGTCTCCGAAGATCGGATCCTCGAACCGGATCAACCCACCCAGCACGGTTGACCCGCCTGTCAGCGCCTCAGGGCGCGGGAGATTGCGGTTTGGGTTGTCCTTCCACGCGGCGTAGATCTCGTAGACCGCGTCGGCAAGGGCCAGCAGACGAGGTCCCCCGCCGCTCAGCAGGTCGTTTCGCAGATGCTGGGTCAAGCGACCGGCTTCTAGGCGGATGCGGGTCAGCAAGGTCTCAACATCCCAATCCGCCGTCCAGCCCTTCTCTGCGAAGAGCCGGTAGAGCCGGTCCTTGTCGGCGCGGCGCAGGAGCGCTTGGGAGATGGGGTAGTTGATGTACTTGTGGGGATCATCACTGCCGCGCCGGGCGGTTGGGACGAACTCGAGCTCCCGCAGGTACCGGTTCCATTCGTCCCAGAGGACCTCTTCCCCACCGCCCTCCATGCCAGGCGGGCGGTGTCCTTCGAGGGGCAGGTCGAGGACCTCTCGGAGTCGACGGAAGTAGTTGATCTGAGAGACTTCCCCTTGCTCGGCCATCCGGGACGCTGCAAGGACCATCGCGCAGAGGAACCCGAGCCCGGCAGGGAGTCCTCTATCGGTGCGTCCATGCACCGCCGCCAGGTTGACCCGATAGCCTCCGCGGACCATCTTGCGTTGCACGGCGTGGATGAAGTCTCTGGTGGCGTCCGGATGACAGTCGTTCCCTAGGCCTCGCCCAACGGTGGCGAGGACATCGTCGTCCACACTGAGGAACACCCCCGGCGCCTTGGGGCACGCCCTCGAGGAAGTAGGACAGCAGCGCGCCGCTCCACTCCTCGTATCCGGCCACTGCTACCCAGCCTCCGGGATGGATGTGAACGCCAAGGCCGGAACAGTGGTCAACACCAGCGCCCACTGGCTCCGGTGCCCACTTGCACCCGTGGACCTTGGCGGGAGGATCTCCCGTTTCCTGCGTGACGCAGGCAGTCCGTCTGGGCGGGTATCGCGAGCACGTCTCTCAGTGGTGGGACCTTTGCTGCGGCCATCGGACTGGGGTCGCGCGGGTGACATCACCTGCCGCCCCCGATCCACTCGACGTAGTCCCCGCACTCCTTCGCCGCCGCGGTGACGGCATCCCGGACGGGGGAGTGGGGAAGATCCAGCTGGATGACCAAGGTGTCGATAGCACGGGAGAGCGGGATCATCACCCAGCGCGCCGCTTCTAGCTCTGGGGCAACGCCGTCCTCACCGGTGGCAAGCGCGCGCTTGTGGTCGAAGAAGCGGTCGAGCGCGAGGTTGACGACGACCCACCCTTCGAGCCCGCGGCACGACTCGTACTGCACGATCCGGAGCTGCTCGTTGTCCGTGGGGTACCCCTCGCGGACATCCTCGACCGCCCCGTCCCACGTCCGGTAGCCCCACCGTTCCAGAGCCACGGCGGCCAGCGATCGCGAGCCCCCGTCCGCACCATCCTGCCGAACGAGGACGGGTGGAACGCACATGAGCACGTCAATCGGGGCATTCTTATCGGCCGCGTTGGCGCGAAGGAGGCCGTCGTGGATCTCACGATCCGCGAGGTAGGGCCGGTCGACGACGATGACTCGGCCACCAGGCAGTTCCACATTCGGCTCCCAGCCGCTGTAGAGGAGTCCAAGGTGGCGGCCGACGGCGGAGGCGAACCGGGCGATGCCGGCCTTCATCCTCAGACACCGCTCCAGCGGAACGACGGCGACTTCCCGGCGGGACAGACCTCCCCGCCAGTCAGTCGGCACTGTCGACCGAACGAGCTGATCAACCCCATCAGCAACCACGACTCGCGACGGCGGATAGAGGGTCAGGAGGAGATCCCGCTCGTTCTGGGGCCAGTCCTGCCCCTCGTCGACGAGCACGAAGTCCCAACCGAACGCGTCAGGGTTCTGCGAGGCGAGCGCCTCAACGTCCTCTGCGGCAAGGGCACCGGCCTGGAGGTAGCCGAGGGCGTCGTCTTTGAGCCCCTCGTACTGCGTCAGAAAGTCGTACTCGTCGCCCCCAACGCCTAGCCCGCGGAGAACCGCGTGGAGAAACCCATGGACGGTGCGGATCTGGATCGTCCGCTCCGTGAAGCTCGGCGCGATACCCATGATGGTGAGGAGGCGGCGCACGTCGGCGACCAGCGCCTTGTTGTAGGTCAGGATCAGAACTCGTGCGTCCTGCGTCTGTGAGAGCCGATGAGCGAGCTCAAGGAGGCGCACTGTTTTGCCCGTCCCGCCTCGACCGTGCAGGATCGTCAACTTCCGGCCCACGGAGTCGAGCACGGGTTCGGTCCCCAGGGCACGGCTCGTGAGGCGCTCGACGCGCTGTCGGTCGAGGCGAGTCGGAACGATCTCCCGGGTGAAGAGGTCCGCGGCCGCGGCGATGCCGTCAGTGCCGGACCGTTGACTGGCGTCCAGGCCCCACCGGTTTCCCAGACGACGGAGCCGTGCCAACTGGACCACGAGGCTGAGGAGGGTTTCCCACGTCAGCGGCTCACCCAGAATGTTGTGCAGCCCGTAAGGAAGGAGGGTGTTCGGGACGCCTCGGAGCCAAATCAGGCCGGTGATCCAAGGGGCAGTCTGACCGCTCGCCGTCAGATAGTTCTTGACGGCGTACACCTGCTTGTGGGACTGCTCGGTCGCGTTGTGCCATCCCCTGGGGTACCGCACGTCAACTGATGTGCCATAGAAGCGAACGCCGTCAGGGCCATGGCTCTTGACCTCGAAGGTGAGGCAGAGGCTCCGCACGTCCACCACGTCAGGGAGTTGCGCCTGGCCGGAGGGAGTGGTGAACGGTAGAAGCGGCCGAAAAGCAACACCGGCCCCGAAATCGGCGAGGAGGAGGATGTCAATGTCCTGAACATCTTGGCCGTGGCATTTCGCACCGGCGACGATGCGCACGTCAATGTCAGGGTCGCCTACGGTCGCTGGCCACGATCGCACCAGGTGATCCCGGAGCTGCAGGGCAGCTTCATGCTCGTCTGTCCCCTCCGCTCCCAAGACGCGGATCATCGAACCCTGCTCCGCCCGTCGGTCCCGTTCCGGATTACGCGCCGCTCCGTCCCGTGGGAAAAGTCTCCACTTGTTCGACCACTTGCTGCGAAGGCTTATGGTATCAGGTGATCCTGACCTCCCGTCAAGAGCACGGTTGCTGATCTGGCATTCTGACTTCCGTCTTGCTCCTCGATGACGTGGGCGCCGTGGCAGACGGGGGAGAGGGAGACGACTTCGCCAGGGGTGCCGAGGGCGGCGGCGGTTTCGGCGAGGGCGGCGGCGACGGCGGGAGCAGCGGAGGGGTCGGCGAGGGCGAGGACGGAGGGGCCGGCACCGGAGAGGACGGCGCCAAG
>JALYMD010000457.1 GCA_030773875.1 Chloroflexota bacterium
CGGCGCTTCTCCACGCCATGACCCGAGGTGCGTCCCCGAGCACTTGAACCGCCCAACGACCTTGTCGTCCTTGGCGATAAGCTCGACCACGTCCATGTGGACGTCCGGGAAGGAGGAGCGAAAGGGCGCGATCCAGCGCTTGGCAGCGGGGGCCAGACTCGGAGCGTAGAGTTCATCCACGACATCCATCCGCCCCGCGTTGAGCACCTCGTCCACCAACCGCCGAACGATGGCTTTGTTTCGTTGCGACACGCTCATCCCTCCCATCGGCGTCCTCACCGCACGCTCATCCCTGGCTCTAGCGATAGCGCCACTCAAGCTGGTCGAACCAGAACACGCGCCGTCGTTGACGATGCAGGTACGGTCAGTTGGACCGCATCGCCCTCACATCGCTAGCCGTCTAACCACCGACCGAGATGTCGAGTTGATCCGTGTCGGAGGCCATCGTGCCCGACGCCGAGGGCTGGGACATCGGTGCCGGCCCGGTGATGGCGATCCCGTATCGGGCCGCCACCGCGATCAGCCGCTCGACGCCCTCGTGGCTCGGCGACGCCCTCGCCTCCTCGAAGAACTCCTCGACCCCGGCCGGGGCCAACACGACGAGCAGGCGTGCTTCACTCGACTCGACGGCATAGCCATGATCGACGCCCCGTGGCAGCCACAGGCAGGTGCCGGCCGGGGCCTGGAGGATGTTCTCGCCCACGCAGACCGTCAGCCTTCCTTCCAGCACGTAGAGAAGCTCGTCCTCGTTGGCATGGAGGTGGCGCGGCGGCTCCTGCCCCCGCACCTCCTGGAGTTCGACGATGGCCAGCCGGCCCCCCGTCTGGTCGCCGCGGATGAGCGCGACCACCTGGTTCACCCTGCGGTCATCTGATTCAGTCATCAATCGGTTCGATTCCATGTCCCATGTCATCCTGCTGCGAGGTCGGAGGTCCAGCTGCGTCTCCTTCTCAGTCTGAGACGCGCGTGACGGTTGGCCCACCCACACTGCCCTCACACTGCTCCCCACGCTCGCCGTGTGGGGGAACTGCCTTAGGCAGCGGAGCTCGGTGATCTGCGCTACTCTATGGCCCATCCATGATGGGGAGTGTCGCTCCAGAGACGGGCGCAGCAGAGGAGGCACCAGGAGCCAGTGGAGACCTTCGGGGCCCGCCTGCGCGGCCTCCGGGAGGCTGCGGGGCTGACACAAGAACAGCTGGCGGAGCGAGCTGGCCTGAGCGCGAATGCGATCGGTGCGCTGGAGCGCGGGGAACGGCGCCGCCCCTATCCCCACACGCTCCAGGCGCTCGCCGACGCGCTCGGCCTGCCCGAGGAGGAGCGCACGGCGCTCGCCGAGACGGTGGCCATCACCGACCGGACCACGTCCGATCTGGACCCTGCTGCGTCCCTGCCCGCCCCGCTCACGCGTCTGGTGGGCCGCGAGCAGGAGGTGACAGCGCTGGCCGAACGACTGACTGGATCGGAAGCACGCCTGATCACGCTCACGGGGCCCGGCGGCGTGGGCAAGACCCGTCTCGCCCTGCAGGTTGCCGCTGATCTTGCCGCGGTGTTGTCCCACGGCGTCGCGTTCGTCTCCCTGGCCCCGCTGGCGGATCCGACTCTGGTCCTCCCCACCATCGCGGGAGCCGTGGACGTGCGGGAGATGGCCGGCCGCGACCTCCGTGACGCCCTCCGGGTCTCCCTGCGACGGCGGCAGATGCTCCTGGTCCTGGACAACTTCGAGCACGACCTCCCCGCGGCCGTGGAGGTCGCCCAGTTGCTCGCCGCCTGTCCGCAGCTGCGGGTGCTCGTCACCAGCCGCGTCCCCCTGCACCTGCGGGGCGAGCAGGAGATTCCAGTGGAGCCGCTCGGACTGCCTGATCTGGCCCGGGTGCCAAGCGTGGAGGAGGTGGCGGACGCAGCGGCGGTGCAGCTCTTCGTGGAGCGCGCCCGCGAGGTCTCGCCTGCCTTCGACCTCACCCCCCTGAACGCCGCGGCGGTGGCGGCGATCTGCCGCCGGCTCGATGGGCTGCCGCTGGCGATCGAATTGGCCGCAGCCTGGATCAAGGTGCTGCCGCCGGTGGAGTTGCTAGCGCGGCTGGACCGGGTGCTGCCCCTCTTAGCGGGACGCGCGCGAGATCTGCCGGGGCGACAGCGCACGATGGAGCGCACGATTGCCTGGAGCTACGACCTGCTGGATCCACCCGCCCAGACCCTCTTCCGGCGCCTGGCCGTCTTCGCTGGTGGCTTCAGCTTGGGTGCGGCCGAAGCTATCGCGTCAGAGCCCACCTTGACGACTGAGGAGCGACTCGGCCTGCTGGGGCTGCTCGTTGAGCAATCCCTGGTTGCCAGTGAGCATAGCGAGGAGGCTCGCTACCACCTGCTCGAGCCGGTGCGCCAGTACGCCCGTCAGCTCCTTGAGGCGAGCGGCGACGTGGAAGCGATCCAGCACGCTCACGCGGCCTGGTACCTGAAGCTCGCGGAGCAGGCCGAGGCGACGCTCGGCCATGTGGGGGCCGACGCGCGGTGGCTCGACCGGTTGGAAGCCGAACACGACAACCTCCGGGGGGCGCTCCTTTGGCTGCTCCGGGGTGGAGATGCGGCGATAGCGCTGCAGCTGGCCGCCGCTCTCTGGCCCTTCTGGCACTACCACAGTCATCTGAGCGAGGGGCGTCGCTGGCTCCGGGAGGCGCTCGCGGCAGCGCCGCAGGCGCCGGCCTCGATACGCGCCCGAGCACTCCTCGGAGCGGCGTTCCTCGCCCACTACCAGGGCGATGACTGCCAGGCCAATGACCTGGTGAACGAGGGCTTGACGCTCGCGAGAGAACTCGGGGACACGCGAGAGACGCTGTCTCTCCTCGCCCTGCTCGCGCGCGGGATCCTCGCAGAGGATCAGGGCCACTACACCGAGGCGGTGCCTCCCCTTGAGGAGGCTCAGGCTATGGCTCGCAAGTCCGGGGACCGAACCTGAGCCGCAGTGACGCTCTTCCACCTCGGCATCGTGGCCTATGGACAGGGCGACGCCGATCTCGCCGCCGCGCGCCTCACGGAGGCCCTGGCCGCGTTCCGCGCCCTGCCGGACCCCTGGGGTGTCGCCGGCGCCCTCGACTACCTCGGCCTCGTCGCCGTTGAACAGCGGGACCACCGTCACGCTGCGGCCCTCTACGCGGAAAGCCTCGCGCTATTTCGAGAAATCGGGACTTGAGATGGCATGGCCAGCTGTCTCGCCAATGTGGCGAGCCTCCTGGCCATCATGGGGCAACACGAGAGAGCGGCCCGGCTGTTTGGAGCGGCGGAAGCGCTTGCTGAGGAGGTCGGCGGCTTACCCAAGCTGCCGGAACGGATCGCGCACGAGCGGGGGATGGAGGTCGCTCGCGGCGGGCTTGCCCATTCGGTCTTCGCTGCTGCCTACGCGGCGGGACGAGCGCAGCCCACCGCGCAGGCGGTCGAGGAGGCAATCGGGCGTGCGACCGAGCTTGCTGCGGCGCCTCCGGTGACACCTGCCGCAGGCCCGCACTATCCGGCCGGCCTGAGCGAACGTGAGGTGGAGGTGCTTCGCCTGGTGGCCCGGGGACTGACCAACCCGCAGGTTGCCGAGCGCCTCTACCTCAGCCCCAGGACGGTCGACGCCCACCTGCACCGCATCTACACCAAGCTCGACGTGCCGAACCGAGGCGCGGCCGTCCGCTTCGCCGTCCAGCACGGCCTCACCTAACCGCCACCAGCCCGATCTGCTCACAGATCTCACTTAGTTCGCCGATCGCTTCGGTGACGGGGTCGTTCGGTGTGCCCATTCGGTATCTGCCCCTTCGCATTAAGTGCCTCGATTAACCCCGTGTGCAGATTTCGGGGTCAGTCGAGGAGGAGGACGAGTTGGAGCGGCTCGTTGCCGCGTTGGACGTTGAGGAGGACGGCGACGGTGTGGCTGAGGACCGTGCGCAAC
>JALYMD010000458.1 GCA_030773875.1 Chloroflexota bacterium
GGTGTTCCGTGCCTTGCTGCATATCACCCTGCTCCGTTCTCGCCTCAGCCCGGATATCACCGTAGGTAGGTTGCTCCCGGCGGCGGAAACGGGGAGCGCGAGTGGAGGGTAGCAGTAATTGAGACAAGGTGTCAATAAGGCTAAGGAGCAACACCGATCGGAGCCGACGGTGACGCCACGAGCACGTTGTCCACCCGACGGTTGTTGGAAATCGAGGCCGGGCTTGCTGAGCTATGGGGTCTCTTGGCAAGTCGGGCAGACGCCGAAGACCTCCAAGAGGTGACCGTGGATGGCGAACTCCGTGTCGCGCGAGAGATCCTGCACGAGATCGTCGATGGGGCAGGAGGTAAAGGCGACGGTGGTCCCACACCCGGAGCAGACTAGGTGGTGCCGGTGGCCTGGAAGACCGACTACGTAGGCTGGATGCCGTCCAGGTTGAAGGAGCCGTGTCAACACGTCGACCGAGGCGAGGATCTCAAGGGTGCGGTAGACCGTTGCTCGCCCCAATCCAGGCTCTGTGTGGCGCAACTCCGTGACGATCTGCTCCGCCGTGAACGGGCGCGACCGTTTGAGTACGGCGTGGAGGACGGCCATGCGCGGACGCGTCATCCGGTACCCGTGTTGCGCGAAAATCTCGCCAATGCTGGCAGACGAGAGGGTAGTAGGCGGCTGTGACGGTAGGTGGGCACGTTCCATAACGAAAAGGCTAGCACAGCCGGCGCCGCACCGCCCCCTTGCATGGGTGCCAGGATCTGCTCGGTGGTTCCGGCACGTCCCGTGCGCGATCAAGGTGCGAGAATACTTTGTCTGTGCCGGTCCGTTGGTGAATCCGTGAGGTCCACCAAGGGCCTGGAGGCCATTCGAGACAGGTGCCTTCAGGAATGCTGAAACTCTTAGGACGATTGAGGGCTCATTCAACCAAGCAGGTCACTTGTCGGTTGCTCTGCCAGATGTCCGTTCGCGGGAAAGCAGCGTGGCCAGGGGCCCTGCTGCTTCTCCTGCTTGGACTCGTACTGACGGCCGCCCTGCCGCACCACGCCGAGGCTCAGGCGCGCAAGGCGATCGAGTGGGCACGGTTTGACGTGGATGTGGAACTGCGTCCCGATGGCTCCTACCACGTCACAGAGCGGCAGACGATCAATTTCCAGGGCGGTCCATTCACCAGCGGTTTTCGCGATATTGCCCTGCGGAATATCGACGACGTTCGCAACGTCCAAGTCTCGGAGGAGACCGGCTCCGGGTTGATTCCCTACGCTCGGGTGTCGCCCGGCGCGTTCGATCGCGAGCCGGGCACCTACGCCGTGTCCGTCACCAATACCCTGGCGAAAGTCCAGTGGGGGTTCACCGCAACATCCAACCGAACGCGGACCTTCGTGGTCGAGTACGACGTGTTCGGTGCGCTCCGCTCCTACCTCAATCCGGAACCGCCGACCGAGCCGAACCAGCAGATTTGGTGGAACGCGGTGCCGGAAGAGATTACCGAGGTCGCGCCGGTCCGGGCGTCGACGGTGAGGTTCATCCTTCCCCGCGCGGTCGACCCGGCGCAGACGCTGGCGGACCGGAACCAGGATGGTGAACCTGACGAGGTGCAGACGGATGGGCGCGTCTTCACCTTTCCCGAGGAGCGGAACCTGACGGCCGGCGAATCCTTCGAGCCCCGGCTTCAGTTCCCGGCCATGCTCAACGTGGCGCCGCCCTCCTGGCAAGCGACCGATGATGCCCAACGGCGCAGGGCAGAGGAGGTTGAGGGACGCAGCGCGGTATTGAACGTCATCTTTATCGGCATTGGCCTCCTGCTTGCCGTGGGCGGCGGGATGGGCGCGTATGGCCTCTGGTACGCGCGAGGCCGCGATCCCCACGCCGGCCTTGTCGCCGACTTCCTGCCGGAGCCCCCGGACGATCTGCCGCCGGGGGCGGCCGGCACCCTTCTCGACGAGACTGCTGACGAGCAGGACGTGGTTGCTACCCTCGTGGACCTGAGCCATCGCGGCATCGTCCGAATCGAGGAGACGGCCGGTGGCGGATTCCTCGGCTTCGGCCGGGGACGGGATTTCCTCCTGACGCTGGTTGAGGGCCACCCCGGGGTCGCGCCGTTCGAGGAGGATCTCCTGCGCTCCATCTTCGGCAACGAGCTAACCGGTGGGGAGACGGCCAAGCTGAGCGAGGTCAAACCCCGGTTCGAGGCCGCGAAGCCGCAGCTAAAGGCCGACCTCTATGCGGAGTTGGTTCGCCGTGGCTACTTTCCCCGCTCGCCGGAGGAGACGCGCAGCAGATGGGCACAGCTTGGCACGATCGGGTTGGTAC
>JALYMD010000459.1 GCA_030773875.1 Chloroflexota bacterium
TGGCGGTCGACGGCGAGGCTGAGGGCCTGACGCACCTTGACGTTGTCGAACGGCGGGCGCTGGCAGTTGATCCCAAGCAGGTAGTAATCCGTCGTCTCCTGGGTGACAACCTGGATGCCCTCCTCCCGGCTGGCCAAACTCACCGCCGCCGGATCGGCAAGTGAGGTCAGCCCAATTTCGCCGGTTCGGATCGCGGCCAGGCGAGCCGCTTCGTCCGGAAGGATCTGGTAGGTCACCTGCGCCAGCCCCGGGAGGTCAGCTTCCCAGTAACCCGGGTTGGCCCCCATCACGGTCCGGGTGTCGCGTATGTACTCCGACAGCATGAACGGGCCGGTCCCGACCATTGTTGTCTGTAGCTCGCCCGCGTTCTGCGGCACGATAGCCGCGTAGTCGGACGACAGAGTCGCCAAGAGCGGTCCGTACGGTTGCTTGAGGTTGATTCGCACCGTCCGGTCGTCCGGGGCCTCGATGCTCGCGATCGGCTCGAATTGGCTGAGCCAGGGTGAGTTCGTGGCCGGGTCGAGGATCCGCTCGAAGCTGTGCTTGACGTCGGCGGCGGTTAGCGGGCTGCCGTTGTGGAACGTGACGCCCTCTCGCAGCCGAAATACGAAGGTCTTGTCGTCTGGGGTCTCCCAGGATTCGGCTAGCGCAGGCTGCGGCTGATTCTCGGCGTTGAAGCCAACGAGTTGTTCGTAGACCGGGGCAAGGATCTGGAAGCTGGAGGCGGCAGTGACGAGAGCTGGGTCCAGGCCGACCGCCTCCTGGGCTTTCCCAATGATCAGGTTGCCCGAGCCCTCGACAGCCGGGGTCCCCTCTTGGGCGAGAACGCTGCTCGCTGCCGGCATCCCTATCACCGCCCCGGCACCCGCTCCTCCGGCCAGCCGCAGCAGGTCCCGGCGGCTAACGTTGACCCTCTCCATCTCGGTGTCCTCCCAACCGCCCACCTGCTCGTGCCAAGGCGCCGCCCGCGAACGCCTGGCGAACACGAGGGACATATAAATAACTATGCCCGGTCATCTTGGTGACCAGCAGCACCTTTCGTGCCAGCAGAGGCCCTATGCTCTCTACCTGGCACGACCGGCGGCGCGAGCGTGCCAAGGGTCACGGCCCGGCGAGCGCCCGTGGCTCCCGGCACATTCGTCGGTAAGCTCGCGAGCCCATCATGGGCCATCAGGGCGAACGCCATCGCCTCTTTTGCCCGGCCATTGACCCCGTGCGCGTCGACCGTTTCAACCGGAACCGGAGCGAGCCCCTCTTGCAAGAGGCGCATCAAGAAAGGGTTCCGGCTCCCACCGCCGCCCACGATCACTTCGTCTACGTTCGGGAGCCAGCGCGCGTAGGCGTCGAGAATGGAGCGGGCAGCGTAAGCTGTCACGGTTGTGACCACATCTCGCGCCCGCTCCTGCTCGTCCCCTGCTGCTCCCGATCCCGGCCTGAGGATCCCTTCCCGAAGTCCGGCCTCACGCAGGATGTCCCGGGCCAGCGGCAGACCGTAGCGCTCTCGCCCGGTCGTCTTGGGCGGGGCCTGGCGAAGGTAGGGGTCTTGCATCAACCGGTCGAGGATGGCGCCGTCGACCGTCCCCTCGGCGGCCAGTGCTCCATCCCGATCGAAGGTCTCCGCGCCGTCCGTCAGCAGGGTGACCAGACCGTCGATGACCATGTTGCCGGGACCCGTGTCGAATGCTCTAACCGCGTCCAGACCCCCCCCAGCCGGGAGACAGGTGACGTTCCCGATGCCGCCGATGTTCTGGACGCCGCGGGTTCGGTCCGGGTGGCGCAGCACCACCCAGTCGAAGTAGGGCACCAGCGGTGCCGCCTGGCCGCCGGCGGCGATGTCGGCGGCACGGAAATCGGCCACCACCGGGACGCCCGTTCGCTCGGCAATCACCGAGGGGGCACCGATCTGAAGGGTCGAGA
This sequence comes from Chloroflexota bacterium, assembly GCA_030773875.1. The sequence goes on from JALYMD010000459.1 coordinate 1,918, forward strand.
GCACCGAGAGCGGCAGCGACGGGTCCGGCTCTGGCTGGTGCCACACCGTCTGTCCGTGGGAGCCGATGACGTGGACGGCGGTCGTCGGCACGCCCGCCTGCCGGCAGACCTCCTGAGCCGCTTCAGCGAAGAGCTGTCCGAGGACGACGTTGAGCGAACAGAGGCGAGCGATCGCACGGGGGGCGTCGTCGGCGTAGAGCGCGAGCAACTCCTCGCGAACGTCGGCAGGGTACGGGACGGAGACGAACTCGACGAGGTCGACCCGAGCGTCGGCCCCTGCCCCGGTGATACGGACCAAGGCCGCGTCGATCCCATCAGCCGAGGTGCCGGAGATCAGACCGACGCAGAGGCGGTCCTGGCCGGCATTGTCAGCTCGCTCCATGGTGTGCTCCCTCGCTACACGCGGCGGCAACCGCCGCGTGGAATGCGGGCCGGATGACCTCGATCTCTGGCCTCGCGACCGGGTGCAGCCGGTTAGTCAGGAGAACGATCACCAGTTCCCGGGCCGGGTCGATCCAGAGGGAGGTCCCCGTGAACCCGGTGTGGCCGTAGGCCCTAAGGCTCAGTGCCTTTCCTGGGTTGGACGCTCCGCGGTCATGAAGCGTCGCCGTCCGCCACCCCAATCCCCGGCCTGGTGCCTGTTCGCGCGTTGCCTCGTTCACCGGCGCCTCGTTCAGCACCCGTTCATCCTCCCAGACGCCGTGCTGGAGCCAGAGCTGACCATACCGCGCCAGGTCCGATGCCGTTCCGAAGAGCCCCGCGTGGCCGGCGATCCCGCCCAATCCGTAGAAACTGTTGCCGTCATTCGTTTCGCCCCAGATCACGTCGCGGCGCCAACGCGGGAACGATTCAGCTCGCTCCCCGCACATGCCGATCTCGGTTACGTTGCCCCGCTCGGTCGCCGCAATCCGTGCTCTTATGGAGGCGGGCGGGGTGAACATCGTGGCACGCAGCCCAAGCCGAGCGAAGAGCTCGGTTGACACAAACCGCGCGATGTCCTGTCCAGTGACCCGGCGGATCACCTCCCCAAGAAGTATGAAGCCGAGGTCGCTGTAGACGACCTGGTCTCCTGGCCGGGCAACCGGCTGCGTTTCCGCGATCGCTGTCAGGTACTGTTCCGGCCCCACATCGTCGAGGTAGAGGGGCAGCCAGGCCGGTAAACCAGCCGTGTGCGTGAGGAGGTGTCGAATCGTGGCTTCGCCCTTCCAGCCGGCGGTGCCAAACTCCGGCAGGATCCTTCCGACCGGATCGTCCAAGGTCAGGGCTCCGCCTCCGGCCAGCAGCAGCATGGCCGGGAGGGTTGCCACGACTTTGGTCAAGGACGCGAGGTCGAAGATTGTCTCCTCGACCATCGGGAGTCGCTCGGGCTCGCTTACTGCCCAGCCAGTGGCACGCTGAAAGACGACCCAGCCTCGCCGCGCCACGGCGGCCACGGCGCCGCCGAACGCCCCCTGGCTCGCGCCCTCTTCAACGACGCTCCAGGCATCATCCAGGTGCTGGGCCTCGAAGCCTTGCTCCGTCGGTGACCGGTGATCCACGGCGTGCGGCTCCGGCAGGTGCAGTTCCTCTCGTCGGTGCCCCCGCTGCCATGCTACCACCGCATCTCTCCTTGGCCTTCAGGGCAACTGCATAGGGGCCCAACGGGGCCTGACTGAGGAGTGAAGGCATGCCCTTGCCCGCTCGCGGGTGAGCTGACCACACGAGCCAGGTCTTCCGTTGCCGGTCGCGGTAAGCAGCGGTTTCCTCCTCCCGCCGTTGCTACAATCGCCGCGTCTACCAGACGTCGTCTCCATGATGCATGGATCCATGGCGACGGTACTTTGCGTCCACCGCGCTGGGCTTGGGATGGGTGACGCGTGAGCCAGAATCTGGAGAGCCTCGTCGGCCAAAGCCTCATGCTGGCCTTCGTCGGTTCGACGGCGACGCCGGAGTTGCTCGATGCGCTGGCCCAGGCCCGTGCCGCCGGGGTGGTCCTCTTCGCCGACAACATTCAGACCCCTGCCGGCGTCCATGACCTGATCCGTACGCTTCAGGGGCAGGCGGCCGCGCTCGGACTGCCGCCGCTGCTCGTCGCGGTCGACCAGGAAGGGGGCATCGTCAGCCGCCTCCCCGAGCCGTTCACGACGGTGCCGAGCCAAATGGCGCAAGCGGCCACGGGGGACAGTGCTGCGGCTCATGGATGCGCCCTGATCACCGCCCGGCAGCTGCGGGCGGTCGGGATCAACCTGAATTTCGCGCCCGTCCTCGACGTCAACTGCAACCCGGCGAACCCGGTGATCGGCACGCGCTCGTTCTCCGAAAATCCGGACATCGTGACGCGATTCGGCTTGGCCGCCCTCCGGGGCTATAAGGAGGCGGGCGTGATCGCGACGGTCAAGCACTTCCCCGGCCACGGCGATACCGAGATCGACTCGCACCTCGGGCTGCCGGTGGTGCGTCACGACATCGCACGCCTTAAGAAGGTGGAGCTTGCCCCGTACGCCGCCGCGGTGCAGGCGGGCGTACCAGCCGTGATGAGCGCGCACGTTGTTCTTGAGGCCATCGATGAGCTTCCTGCGACCCTCTCCGCCGAGGTCCTCACCGGCCTCCTGCGGCGCGACCTTGGCTTCGACGGGGTCGTGTTCACCGACGACCTGACCATGCGCGCGATCACCGATCGCTATGGTCTCGCGCAGGCCGCGGTCCGGGCGAAGGCAGCCGGCGCCGACGTTCTGGTGCTCGCGGTTCGGACGCTCGACGAGCAGGTCTCCGTCGCGCGGGCGCTGCGCGATGCCGTCGCGTCGGGCGCACTCCCTGCCGAGATCTTCGAAGCGACAGCTGATCGGCTCGACCGGCTGCGGTCCGCCTATGGGATCTCGACCGCTGTATCGCCCTTCATTGAGCTAGAGCCGACGCTAGCGCAGGACGTGCTGGCGATCGCGCGGCGAAGCATCACGGTCGTTCAGGGGCAGGAGAGGCTGCCGCTGCCTGCCGACACCCGGGTCGCGCTCATCGATTGTCTACTACCACGCTGGTCACGGGTCGAGGAGGCGGTCGAGCGGGCGGCGCTCCTGCGAGAGCTGGTCGAGCAGGCATTTCCCGCCGCCACCAGTATCACCGTCGACCCGGAGCCGACGGAAGATGACCTGGCACGGGCGCGTCCCCTCGCCGGGGCGGCCGACACGGTGCTCCTGGTCACCCGGGACGCGCAGTGGGTCACGCACCAGGTACAACTCGCGCGTGAGCTTGCCGCCAGCGGGACACCACTGATCCACGCAGCAGTCCGTGGCCCGTACGATGGGGAAACGATCCGTGGGGCAGCGGCGACTCTCGTCACCTACGGCGACCCGCCGGTCTCCCTCCGGGCGCTGGTTGATATACTTGCCGGACGCGCCAAGCCGGAAGGCACGCTGCCGGTACGCCTTGAGGTACCTCCCCCGCTGAGTCCGGCAGACGAACGGGTGGCGGGCCGCGGGCAGGCGACCTGAGCGATCCACAGGCCAGTGGCGCGACGATCGGGCCGCTGGTGTCCCTAGTCTTCGATGAGGAGGAGAGTAGATGCGATTCACCCGCCGACGCGCCGTCCAAATGCTCGCCGCCGCACCGGTTGCCGGTCTTGCGGTGCGAGGCGGCGGTGCCGTGGCATTCCAGGATGCGAGCCCTGCGGCAAGCCCTGCTGCGAGTCCCGTCGCCAGCCCGATGGCGAGCCCCGTCGCGCTGAACTACACGGGCTCCCTCAACTGGTACCAGTTTGGCTACACCCCTGGCGGTGGGACCGTCGCCTCGCGGCTGGCCGATGAGGCGGTCGCCGCATTCCAGCAGATGTACCCTGGGGTCACCGTCAACATTGTCGGCGTCCCGTTCGAGGGCGGTCAGCAGACGCTTGACACGGCGCTTGCCGCTGGCGGGAACGATGCACCGGACGTCTTCCGGATCGCGTCTGACCGTCTGATCAAGTATGTCGAGGAGGGTCTCGCTGCCGCCATCGACCCATATATGTCGGAGGCGGATCGGGCTGACATCTATCCCAACGTCCTGGCGGGTGTTGAGGTCAATGGCCAGCACTACGCCTGGCCGCTCTGGGTGCCACCGGTCGGCGTCTATCTCAACCCCGAGATCTTTGCGGAGAAGGGTGTCGCGCTGCCCGGTGATGACTGGACTTACGACCAGTTCCGACAGGCGGCCCAGCAACTCACCTTCCAGCGCGCCGATGGGACCCAGGTCTTCGGCTTCGCCTCGGCGATCCAGCCTGACATCATCAACGTCTGGGCGTTTCCCTATGCCGATGGCGGCCGGGTGCTGAGCGAGGATGGCAACCAGTACACCTTCGATAGCCCCGAGGCCGTTAGCGGCCTGCAGAAGCTGACCGACCTGGCGCTGACCGATAAGGTGACTCCGCCTGAATTCGGGAACCAGATGCTGGCCGACATCGTTGCCGCCTTCAAGGATCAGAAATCGCTCGCGATGTACCTGGGCGCCTCGGGTGACATCGGCACCTACGTCGCCGAGGACGTTCCGTTTGAGGTCCGGCCGATGCCGATCGGCGCAACCGGCGAGCACGTCACCGTGGGCGGTCTCGGCACCTTCGCGGTCCGGCAGCAGGATGACGCCGACCGGCTGGCGGCGGCGATGGCCTTTGGCCGCTTCCTGACCTCGCCGGAGGTTGCCGCCGCGGTCCCCGGATACTTCCTGGCGCCGCCGGCCCGCAGGTCGATCCCGATCGCGGAAGATAACCCCGCGATGCAGAAGTTCGGAGAGATGGTCGCCTACACCCAGCTCATGCCGCAGACTCCCGTCTGGGGCCAGGTGTCGTCTGCCGTCAATGCCCAGATTCAGGGGGCCGTCACCGGTGCGGTCTCGCCCCAGGAAGCACTCGAACTGGCCGGACAGGAGATTGAGCCGCTGCTCGGAGGGTAGAGCGGCAATCAGCGGCCGGTTATCGGCTGTTGGCGATGTTGGCAGGGGAGGGTCGCTTCCCCGATTGACGAAGACGGCGGGCCCTCGGTGCGAACGACGGCCCGCCGTCCGTCACTGGCCGGCAGCCAACCGCCAGCGAGGAGCGAGTGATGGCGCAGGCTCTCCCGCTGGAGCAGATAACCGCAACACGACCGTCCGGTCGGCGCACCCGTTGGCGGGAGTACCGCACCGGCTACCTCTTCGTGCTGCCCAGCCTCGCCATGTTCGTCATCTTTCTCTTCGGTCCGGTCATCTGGTCGCTCCTGCTCGCCTTCCAGGACGCCTCCCTGACCCACCGCGAGTGGAACGGCCTGGACAACTTCCGAACCCTGATCGGTGACCGGGTCTTTCGGAAGTCCCTGGTCAACACGGCGATCTACGCTGCCGTCACCGTCCCAGTCCACATGCTGGTGGCGCTCATCCTGGCAGGGATGATGAAGCCGCTGGCCGCGCGATGGCAGACCTTCTTCCGGGCCGCCTACTACCTGCCGGCTGTCACCTCCGTCGTGATCCTGGCGACGGTCTGGCGCTGGATGTTCAACCCCCGCTTCGGTGCGATCAACCAGCTGCTTGATCTGGGTCCTGTCGCCTGGCTGTCGCGTCCCAACCTGGCGCTCTGGGCGGTGATCCTCTCGGCGGTGTTGACGATTCCGGCCGCCGGGGTCGTGATGTACTCAGCGGCGATGGGTTCGATCCCGGAGGATCTCTACGAGGCGGCTAGTTTGGAGGGCGCCGGTGCAGTCCGCCAGTGGTGGGACATCACGATCCCGCTGCTGAAGCCGACCTCCCTCTACCTGATCGTGATGTACACGATCTGGGCCTTTGAGGTCTTCGAGCGGGTCTACATCATGACGGGCGGCGGTCCGGCCTACGCGACGACGACGATCGTCCAGCTCATCTTTGACACGGGCTTCCGGGACTGGGACTACGGCATCGCCTCGGCCCAGGCGATCGTCCTCTTCGTGCTTGTCGCGATGGTCTCGGCGGTCCAGTTCCGACTCTTCCGGTCGGAGGTGGAGTATTGAGCCGCCGGCCGATGACCGGGAGCACGCCATGCAGATGACCCGTCGAACGCCCCACGATGTGAATCGAACGTTTGGAAAACTGGTCGTCGTCGCGATCCTGATAGTGACCACGGCGGTGTCGCTCTTTCCGCTCTTCTGGATGCTCAGCACCGCGATCACCCCCGGTTCGGCGACCATCAAGACGCCGCCGAGCCTGATTCCGCTGCCCACGGGGCTGCTGGAGGCGGGCACTGACCTTCCTTCGTGGATCCGGGAACGGGCCTACGCCCCCACGTTGGAGAACTTCCGGGAGCTGAGCAAGCAGACCCAGGGCAACATTTGGCGCTGGCTGGGCAACAGCGCGATCGTGGCGATCTCGATCACCGTCTTCCACGTCCTGTTCGACAGCATGGCCGGTTACGCGTTCGCCCGTAAGACCTTTCCGGGCCGCAACCTGATCTTCGGGCTGCTTCTCTCGACGCTGATGATTCCGGTCCAGGTCACGCTCGTGCCGAACTTCTTGCTCATCAGCCGGCTCGGTCTCGCGGATAGCTATCTTGGGGTGATCCTGCCTGGTTTCGCCGACGTCTTCGGCATCTTTCTCATGAAGCAGTACATGCAGACATTGCCGCGGGAGATCGAGGACGCGGCGCGCGTTGACGGCGCGAACGAGTGGCAGGTCTTCTGGCGCATCGTGCTCCCGCTCGCCAAGCCGGCGGTGGCGACGTTGGCGATCTTCATGTTCATGCGCTCCTGGAACAACTTCCTCTGGCCGTTGATCGTGCTACGCACTGGCGCCAAATACACGCTGCCCGTCGGAGTAGCGACGCTGCAAGGGGAGTTCTCCACCAACTTCGGCCTGATCATGGCGGGTGCGGCGGTCGCGGCCGTGCCAATGATCGTCTTCTTCCTGCTCTTCCAGCGCTACTTCCTCGGTGGTATCCGCATCGGCGCCCTCAAGGGATGAGCGGTCCAGCCGATTCGATCCCTGTCCAGCGGGTCGGGACCGCGCCGCGACATCTGACCGCTGCTGCGGGAGCAGCGACGCGCACCGCGTTGGATGTCTTCCTCGCCGAAGGTCATCCGGAGCTTTCCGGGCGGCGTGTGGGGCTCATCACTAACCCCACGGGGGTCAACCGCCGCCTCCGCAGCACCATCGATCTGCTCCATGAGAGTGAGGCGGTCGATCTCGTCGCGCTCTTTGGCCCTGAGCACGGGGTGCGCGGCGCCGCTCAAGCCGGCGTGACCGTCCAGGCGGCGACCGACCCACGAACCCGATTGCCCGTCCACAGCCTCTACGGCGATGCCCTGCACCCAACGAGCGACATGCTGAAGGGTCTCGACGCGCTGATCTTTGACATCCAGGACGTGGGCGTCCGGTACGCCACCTACATCTCCACCATGGCGTATGCGCAGTCCGCCGCGACAGCAGCAGGGTTGCCGTTCGTCGTCTTCGACCGGCCCAACCCCATTACTGGGGCCAGCGTCGAAGGGAACATGCTGGACCCCGCCTTTGCCTCCTTCGTCGGGGTCCACCCGATCCCGATTCGGCACGGGATGACGGCCGGCGAACTTGCTCGCCTGTTTGCGGCCGAGCACGGGTGGTCGGAGCCAGTGGTGGCAGAGATGCGGGGCTGGCGCCGGACTCAGTGGTTCGACGAGACCGGGCTCCCCTGGGTGCAGCCGTCGCCGAACCTGCCCACGCTCGACTCGCTGGCGCTCTATCCAGGGACCTGTCTGATTGAGGGCACCAACGTCTCGGAGGGACGTGGCACCACGCGCCCATTCGAAGTCGTGGGCGCCCCGTGGTTAGATCCATTCCTGCTGGCGGACGACCTTGAGCGACGGCAGTTGCCTGGGGTCGCGTTCCGAGCGACCTCCTTCACGCCGACCTTCTCGAAGCATGCCGACCAGGTGTGTGGCGGCGTCCAGGCGCACATCGTCGATCGGAACGCGCTCCGGCCGGTGGAGTTAGGGATGCATCTCCTGCATGCGATCCGCGGACTCGACCCGGACGCGTTTGCCTGGACGGAGCGGCCGGACGGCGGCTCCTTCGTCGACCTGCTGCTCGGCAGCGACCGCCCGCGCCTCGCCCTCACCGCCGGGGCCGACGTTGACGAGGTGATGGCGGATTGGGCTGAGCAAGCCGGCACGTTCGCAAATCGCCGCCGCCCGTTCCTCCTCTATGAATAGGCCGCGTGACGCCGCTTGAGCACTTGCATCAGCACCTGAACCGGGTGGGAGTGTGGCCTCGCTTGGTGATGGCTTCTCGCGGGCAGGCCGTTGCGTGACATAAACGTTTGAGGCGCCTCGTCCATCAGGTGGGTCACCGGCATCGACAGCGTTGAGCGGATGCCGCTAGGAGAGACGTGCATGTCAGATGATTCGACAAACGAACTCGGTCGGCTGGAGACCGAGGGGATCAATGCGGCTACCGCTGCTATCGACTGCCTGAGTCCGCTCGAGATCGTGCAGGTCATGAACGCGGAGGACGCGAAGGTGGCGGCGGCGGTCGAACGAGAGTTGCCGCGGATCGCGACCGCCATCGAGGAGATCGCAGCACGGCTGCGGCGCGGCGGCCGTCTGATCTACGTCGGTGCGGGAACGTCGGGGCGCCTCGGGGTGCTGGATGCATCGGAGTGTCCACCGACCTTCGGCACGCCTCCGGAACTGGTGGTTGGCTGCATTGCCGGCGGGCCATCCGCCCTCACGAGCGCGGTCGAAGAGGTCGAGGACAGCGCTGATGTGGGGCGATCGGACGCCGCACGCCTCGCGATCACCGAAGCGGACGTCGTGGTTGGGATCGCCGCCAGCGGACGTACTCCCTACGTGCTCGGCGCAATCGACCATGCCAACGCCCAGGGAGCGCTAACCATCGGCCTCGCCTGCAATGCGGGAACAGCCTTGGAGCGATCCGTGGCGATCATGATCGCGCCGGTCGTCGGGCCGGAGGTGATTGCCGGCTCCACACGTCTCAAGGCGGGCACGGCCCAAAAGATGGTGCTCAACATGCTCAGCACCGGCACCATGATTCTCCTCGGCAAGACCTTCGGCAACCTGATGGTGGACTTGCGGGCGACCAACACCAAGCTACGCCGGCGGGCGACCGCGATCGTGCAAACCGCGACCGGCCTCGACGAAGCGGCTGCGGCTTCCTTGCTGCAAGCCTCAGACGGCGACGCCAAGATCGCGATCGTGGTCGCGCGGGCTGGAATCAGCATAGAGGCAGCGCGGACTCGCCTGGATGCCGCAAGTGGATCTGTGCGGGAGGCGCTCGGCGAAGCGGCACCCTGCCCGAGTTAGCTCTGCTCAGAGGGGGCGACGGCGGCCGCAAGAGCCGTGTGGTCGTGGTCGACCGGTGCTGCCAAGAGCGCGGCAGGGGCATGGCGGGAGGCTCCAACGACACCGCGATCAGGGGGAGGTCGTAGCCGGGGACAAGCTCGACTTCCCTGACGAACGGCTCCCTTGCAGGCGTAGCGATACTCCCCTTCGAGGGAGACGATGAAAAGGCTTTGGCCTCCCGGGGAAGATCGACGACACGCGAATAGGGCAGGAGAAGTCAACTGCCTCCCTTGTACTCCCTGTGATCTCCGGCGTCCATGCCATTCCCCGAAGCATGGCGACGAAGCATGGCGACCGGCCCGTCGGGAGCAACACCCCCTCGCACGAGGTAGAGGAGGGAGCCTAGGTGTGCGCGTTGTGCCTGCTGAGGCGAGCCGAGGCGGTCCCCAGGCGCCTCATTTGTGTCGGGGCGCTATTCGGTATGATCGAACCTTGGACAGCCGGGTGGTCGTGGACCGAATCAAGGTCGCAATCGGAAGGAAGCGCTCTATGGTGCCATCCCGTTCTCATCGCTCATTCGATTCCTCAGCCTCGGACCCCCTTGTTCTGACTCGGAGGCGCCTTATCGGTCGTCTCGCCGCGGCCGGCTTCTCGGCGCCGGTGATCGCGTCGATCTTGGCCAGCGGCGCCTGGGCGCAGGACGCTACCCCCGCCGCGACCCCCTTGCCGGCCGAGGTGCTCGCGGCGTTGGGGAAGGATCCCCGCCTGATCACGCACGGCTCCACCACCTTCGAGACACCGCTGGAGCTGATTGATGGTCTGCTCACCCCGAACGATCTCTTCTTCATCCGCTCCAATGGTCCGGTCAGCGTCGACATCGACCCGCAGGCCTGGCGACTC
>JALYMD010000460.1 GCA_030773875.1 Chloroflexota bacterium
GGCGTGAACAACGCCCTGCTCCTCTCCGTCGCCTGGGGAGCCTCGGCTGTCACCAACGGATTCGTGCGGATTGAAGGCGGCACCGCCCTCACGCTGCTCGCCGGCCTGCTCTTCGGCGCCTGGCAGATCGCTTCCCTCTGGCGGCAACGGGCCCGCGCCGGTTCCTGGGCCGTCCACGACGAGCTGGCCGATTGGAGCGCGACACTGGCGATGCTGCTCCTCGTCTTCCCGCGCGTCTACACCTGGTACTTCGTGGTTCCGCTCGGCCTCGCGCTCGCGGCCGGCCCGAAGCACCGGGGCGCCTTCGCCCGGGTCCTCCTCCTCTCCATGCTCTCCTACTCTTCCTACTTCTCGTAGCCACCCCGCGGATCGGCGACGTCCCACCCGCGTGGCGAGCGCCACCGTCCGCCGCCCCGATCGCGCCATCGGATCCCGGCGGATTCGGTCTTGCGACGATAATGACCCCAGAGCGGGTGAGGCGGGACACGCTCCCCGAGGAGGAGGCGCGGGTTGAAGATCACGCTGCGGGTGCTGCGCTACCTGGGGCCGTACCGCTGGTTGGTGGTCGCCACCTACGTTGCCCTCTTCACCGCTCTCGGGCTCCAGCTCACCATCCCGTGGGTGCTCGCAGCAGTCGTGGATCGCGGCCTCGTCGACGGCAACCGTGGCTACCTCTGGCGCGGCGCCTTAGCGATCGTCGGCCTCGCCGCCCTCCAGGGCGCCTTCACCTATGCGCGCGCCTACCTGGTCCAACGCCTGGCCGAGCAGGTGGGGCACGACCTGCGAAGGGACCTCTACGCCCACCTCCAGACCCTGCCCTTCGCCTTCTACGACCGGGCCCAGACCGGGCAACTGATGTCCCGCGCCACCGACGACATCAACAACATCCGGGGCGCCCTGATGATGGGTTTGCGCGCCCTGGTCCTCGCGATTGCCACCCTGATCGCCGTCACCATCATCCTCTTCCGCCTCGATGCGCTGCTCGCCGCCGTCGCCCTCTCGACGATGCCCCTGCTGGTCTGGTGGTCCGCCCGGTTCGGCATCGGGGTCCGGCCCTTCTTCTCCCGGGTCCAGGAGCAGTTCGGGGTGATGACCTCGGCGCTGCAGGAGAACGTCGCCGGCGGGCGGGTCGTGCGCGCCTTTGCCCAAGAAGCCGAGGAGAGCGCCCGCTTCGAGGCGGAGCTGACCGAACTCTTCCAGCGCAACATCGCCGCGGCCCGGCGCTGGTCACTCGCCTACCCGCTGATGCTCCTCTTCTCTGGGCTCGGCCTCGCCGGGGTGCTTTGGCTCGGCGGCTACCGTGTCCTCACCGGCGCCCTCTCGATCGGCACCCTGGTCGCCTTCAACCGCTACCTGGTGTTGCTCAACGAGCCGGCCCGCTGGATGGGCTTCGTCGTCAGCCGGATCGCCCGCGCCGTCGCCTCCGCCCGGCGCATCTTCGAGATCCTGGACACCAAACCTGCCGTCGCTGATCGCCCCGGCGCAATCGCCCTCCCGAACATGCGCGGCGAGGTCGCCTTCGAGGGGGTCAGCTTCACCTACCCCGGCGCCAAGCGCCCCGCCCTCGAGGATGTCTCCTTCGTCGCCCGGCCGGGGGAAACGGTTGCCCTGCTCGGCCCGACCGGCGCCGGCAAGACCACCCTGGTCAACCTCCTGCCCCGCTTCTACGACGTCTCCGCCGGCCGGATCCTGATCGACGGCCACGACGTGCGAGACCTGGAGCTCACCTCCCTCCGAGCCCAGATCGGCTCGGTCCTCCAGGAGACGTTCCTCTTCGGCCTCACCGTGCGGGAGAACATTGCCTACGGTCGCCCGGACGCCCCGTTCGAGGCGGTCGTCGCCGCGGCGAAGGCCGCCCGCACCGACGACTTCATCCGCGCCATGCCGGAGGGCTACGACACGATCCTTGGTGAGCGTGGAGTGACCCTTTCAGGTGGCCAGAAGCAGCGCGTCGCCATCGCCCGAGCCCTGCTGCTCGACCCCGCCATCCTGGTTCTCGACGACGCCACCTCCAGCGTCGACACCGAAACCGAGGCGGAGATCCAGGCCGCGATGCAGACGCTGATGGAAGGCCGGACGAGTTTCGTGATCGCCCAGCGCCTCTCCTCGGTCCGCGATGCCGACCAGATCCTCGTCTTGCGGGACGGACGGATCGTGGAGCGGGGCACCCACATCCAGCTCATCCAACGTGACGGCTTCTACCGCGAGCTGCACGATCTCCAGATCCGCCATCGGGCCGACACCGCCGCCGTCGCGCCCGCCGACGACCTCGCGCCTACCCTCGGCTCGTGACCCACTCCCGACACCGCCCCTCCACCGCCCGCACCTTCGGGACCACATCGCTCATGCAGGATTCAGCGCCATGATGCTCCACCACGACCCGGACGATCTCCTCGGCAAGGCCTACGATGGCCGGATCGCCCGGCGGCTGCTCGGCTTCGTTGCCCCCTACCGGCGCCGGCTTCTCCTGACGATCCTCGCGATCGTGGTCGCCACCAGCAGCGATCTCCTGCTGCCCTGGCTTTTCGGCCGCGGGGTGGACGTGGTCCGCGACGGCGGGCGGCTGCGGACACTGAACCTGCTCGGGGCCGCGTTCGTCCTGGCCCTCGTGGTCCGGTTCCTGGCGAGCTGGTCCGAGTTCTACCTCACCGCCTGGCTCGGCAACCGGGTTGTCTTCGATCTCCGCAACATGATGTTCCGCCACCTCCAGACCCTCAGCACGAGCTACATCGACAAGCGTGGTGTCGGAGCCATCATGACCCGGATTCAGAACGATGTCGGCGTCATCAATGAACTCTTCGCCGACGGCGTCGCCGGCATCGTCGCCAACGCGCTGATCCTGGCCGGCATCGTCGTCGTGATGCTGATCACCGACTGGCGCCTGGCGCTGCTCTCCTTCCTCGTCCTCCCGATCATGGCCGCGGTGATGGTCCGCTGGCGCCGCCGCGCCGTCGAGACCTACCGCGCCACCCGCCGCACCATCGGCGTCGTCAACGCGGACCTTGCGGAGAGCATCGCCGGCGTCCGGGTCGCCCAGGCCTTTACCCGCGAGCCGGCCAACGTCCGCCGCTTTGCCGCGCTGAACCGCGCCAACCTCGACACCGCCTTTGACGCCGCCCGCCTCTCCTCGATCCTGCTCCCGATCGTCACCCTAATCGGTGCCGCCGCGACCGCCACCGCCCTCTACGTCGGCGGTCGCCTGGTCCTGAACACCACCCTCACCCTCGGCGAGCTGGTGCTCTTCATCGCCCTCATCGACCGCTTCTTCGAGCCGATCCGCGACCTCAGCCAGCAGTACAACACCATGCAGGCCGCCATGGCCGCCGGCGAGCGCATCTTCGAGGTCCTGGACGTCGAGCCGGAGGTCCGCGACGCCCCGGACGCCATCGCGCTGCCGCCCATCCAGGGCGCGGTCGCGTTCCGCGGCGTCCGCTTCGGCTACGGCCACACCGAGGTCCTGCACGGCATCGACCTCGAGGTAGCGCCGGGCCAAACCGTCGCCCTTGTCGGCGAGACCGGCGCCGGCAAGTCCTCGATGGTCAACCTCCTGATGCGCTTCGTCGACGTCTGGGAGGGCGCGGTCACCGTCGACGGTCACGACGTGCGCGACGTGACCCAGGCCAGCCTGCGCTCCCAGCTCGGCATCGTCCTCCAGGACACCTTTCTCTTCGGCGGCACCGTGAAGGACAACATCCGCTACGCCCGGCCGGACGCCGACGACGCCGACGTCGAGCGCGCCGCCCGCGACGTCGGCGCCCACGACTTCATCGTCAATCTCCCGGAGGGCTACGACACCCCCGTCAACGAGCGCGGCGTCAGCCTCTCCGTCGGCCAGCGCCAGTTGCTCTCCTTCGCCCGCGCCCTGCTCGCCGATCCCCGCATCCTGATCCTGGACGAGGCCACCAGCAGCATCGACCCCCAGACCGAAGCCCTGATCCAGCAAGCCCTGCGCCGCTTGCTGCGCGGTCGGACCTCCTTCGTCATCGCCCACCGCCTCTCCACCATCCGGGAAGCGGATCTGGTCGTCGTCATGCACCAGGGCCGCATCGCCGAGCAGGGCACCCACGACGACCTGCTCGCCCGCCGCGGCCTCTACGCCGCCCTCCACGGCTCCCAATGGCGCGGCGACACTGCGGCGGACTGAAGAGTCCGCTCCGACTGACCGGCGAACACCCTCCTCCCGTCGAAGGAGGCAGGGCTGCCAACGTGCCCCGGACGGCGCATCCCCGTCAGCGGCGCGAGGATGTCGTGGCGCGCTCCTTCTGAGCGTCGACGTAGCTGCGCAGCACGGCGTTCATCCGCGTCTGGTAACCGGCGCCCTGCGCCTTGAACCACACGACCACGTCGGCATCAAACCGGACGGTGAGCTGCTGCTTGGGACCCGGGATCCCCACCTGGACGGTGCTCCAGTCGATCTCCCCTTCCTCCTCGCGGTCGATCAAGGCCTCCAGCTCCGCCTCGGTCATGGCGTCCAGGCGGGCGTAGTCCGTCTGGCCGTCGCCCCGCTGCCGCATCGCCGTCAGCTCATCCGCCGTGTAGCGAACGATATGCTCGTTGTTCTGCATCGCGTGCCCTCCTTGCTGAGATGATTCGGATGGCCTCCCCACGCCACGTCCAGACGACCGTGTAGAACCGGCCGTCGAGGTCACCCGTGGTGAGGAAGCGCGGTTCGTCGGGGTGCTAGCCGACGACGGTGACTACGGGCCGACCGTTGAACAAGGCCGTCGCGTCCAGGAAATCAACCCCGTGCTTGGCGAGGCTGCCCTGACGCTTGGCTTCATCCCACTCGAACTCCATTGAGAAGACGACAGTACTCTGTTCGACCGCTCGTATCCGCTCCGCCAGAACGTCCCGAGCCGAACGCGGATCGAGGCCCCCGACCCGTGCCGCTGCGTTGCCGAGCCCGAAGAGGATCCCGACGACCAGGAACGACTTGGAGGCGATGGGGAATTGGCGCCAACTCCCGCGCACGGGCAGCGGTGCGCGCAGCGTTGTAACCGAAGCCGCACTATCACGCAGCGAGGATGCGTCATCTCCGCCGTTCGCGATCGCTCAGCAGTTGTTCACGTTCTTGTCACCATTGTTCACTGGCACGTCCACTCCGTCTCTTTACCATGAGGGTTAGAGGCTACGACAGGCGATGGTGAGATGGTGATCGGCACACGTGCGCAGATGGACAAGGTGCGCCGTTCCCACGCCGCCCCGCCGCCGAAACCGGTCAGCCGCCTGGCAGTCCAGTGAGGTACCAGGTGAGCGGACGGTCCCGCGATTCCGCATGGCTCGCTCTGCGGCGCTTCGCGTGGGCTATCGGGTGGGGTCCCGACAGCGAAGGTAAGCACGCATGCACTACTCGGCCGTGACGGCAATGACCTGGGGCGACGGCGGTCGGCCGTCGCTACTCAGGCCGCGTTGGTGGATGATCGCCACCCTCCTCGTCGTCGGGTTCGTCGGGCACGATATCTTCATGGCGCGCGCTACACATGCGGCAGAAGCGGTCACGCTCTCCCGTCCTGCTCACCATCCGGCCGTTGACCTCGATTCGGGCAACGGCGACGAACGGGCGTTCTGGAGCCATGAGACATCAACGCGGGATGAGCGGGCCGGGTGCATGGTTGTCCGCCCCATGATGCCTCCCGGCGACGATAACCCAACCGTCACCGTCCCGGCGGTCTCGTCGGCCTCCGCTGACGAGGACAAGGTTGCCTCCGTTCGGATGCCGTCCTGCGTTGCTCCCGGCGCACCTCCCGGCGTCCACCGTGCGCTGCTCCAGGTCTTCCTCATTTAATTTTGTCGTTTAGGTCGATACGCGAGTAGCACACGGCCCCTCTCCCCTCTGAGGCGCTCGCGTGACGACCACTCGCCTGGCTCCTCACTCTGTCCGTTGTTGACGGGGCCGGGGAGCGCCCATCTTGAGCAACCCCTGGCGGCCATATCGGACCTGGCGGCAGGTACCCCCCTTCTGACGGAACCCGAGCCGCGTGGAGAGGGGCAGGGTACCGCAAGCGATGGCGGGCCCGCGAAGCGTCGCCAGCGCATGGAGCCGTCTTGTCGCGACGGCAGCAACAACAGGACGGTTGGAGCCCTATCGCGATCCCTTGGGTAAGCGATAGGGCCGAGCGAATAGGGAATCAAACCGAGACCCGCGATGGGTGCGTCGTCGACCAAGGCATCAAGCAGGGAGCGACGTGAGAGAAGCAGGGCGACGAGACGCAGACCACGCGCGTCGAGGAGGCGTAGCGCCGGACGGGACAAGTGGCGCCGCCTCGGGAGGAGAATCACATGCCAAAGACCACGTTCGCCGGGCACGCGTTGCATCCCCAGCTGATCAACGCGCCGGCGGCGCTGCTGCCCTTCAGCCTCGTCCTCGACCTGATGCACGCGGCGACGAGCAAGCCCGCTTACGCCGAGGCCGCCTACTACAGCATGGTGGGCGGGTACGTCGGGGGCCTAGCGGCCGCAACCGCCGGTGCCGGCGACTACTTCGCGATTCCGTCCGAGAGTCACACCAAGCGGATCGCCAACATCCACGCCTCCCTCAACCTGAGCCTGCTCGGTCTCTACAGCCTCAACCTGCTGCTTCGGCGGGGCAAGACACCGCCGACCGGGACGGTGCCGGTCGCACTCTCCACGGCGGGCACGGTCGGCCTGTTGGTTTCGGCGTGGTACGGCGGACACATGGTGTACAGCCACGGCATGCGGGTCAAAGGCGTCAGCCCGGTGGCGGAGGCGCCCGAGCTCAAGCTGCCCGGCGACAAGAAGCTGGAGGAGGCCTTCTCCCGGCTGGAGCAAGCGGCACCTGAGAAGGGGCCGCAGGGCTAGGGCGCGAAGACGACCTGGAGCAGACGGCGACCAGGGCCGAGCCAATAGCTGCCTTCTTCCTGGTCAGCCGCCTGGACTTGGGGGTCCTGTTCGGGTGGCAGGACGGCCGGTCCACCGCAACTCAGGCGGCGCGGAGAGGAGGTGCCACAACCGGCTCGCGACCGCCCCCACCTTCACAAGTCCGAGGACCGAGTGGGGACAGGGCAGGACGCTGAGGGAGCCGAGACACGCGATCGTGAGAAGGAGCACGTCATGCCGCGTCACTCGAGCGAGCAGGTCGTCGTCATCGCTGGGGCCTCGTCAGGGATCGGTCGCGAGACGGCGATCCAGTTCGGGGAGCGGGACGCCGCCGTCGTCCACGTTGCCCGCAACGAGGCGGCGTTAAGGGAGCACGCGCGGTGGCAGATGGGGCACACGAGGCCGATGGTGTGAGCCGGTCCGACCCTGGAGGAGGAAATGGTTGACCACCGCGAGCCTCTGACCGGATGGCGGATCGCTGCGGTCGCATGCGGAGCGGGAAACGCCTTCTCGGGATCGCCGGACGAAGGGACGTGGAGACCACGACCATGAACGGCGCGCTGTCTCACGCGGTGCAGCCTGGCCGGGATCCAGGAAGAGGTGGCTAGGGTGTTCGGCCAGCCGCGGGGACCACCAACCGGGAAATGACGCCATCGGACCCGCCCGGGGGGCACCCGGGCTCACGGAGTTCATCGGAAAGGGACTCACCGTGTGCAAGCCTCCCAAACTGCTGGGCGTCCTTGTCCTCATCCTCTTCGCCACCCCGCTCACGGTGCTCGCCCAGGACGCGACCCCCGGACCGGGGACCGGGCTAGACGCCCGCGACGCGAACGACATCACGGTCCCGCCCGACTTCGCCGTCGAGTTGGTCGCCGACGGCCTGCCTTACCTGAGCGACATCACCTTCGACGACCAGGGCACCGCCTACCTGGCGGCCACTGGTGGGCACACCTATGGCACCGCGCCAGAAATGGCTCCGCCGCCTCAGATCCTCAAGCTCCTCCCCGACGGCGGCTTCGAGGTCGTCTTCGACGACGTCGTGCCACTGGACGTCATCCGTGACATTCCGATCGGCGGCGAGTTCCCCGAGGGGCTCATCTCCCTGATGACCGGCATCACCTGGCACGACGGCCTGCTCTACGTCTCCCATCGGACCCGGATTTCGACGCTGAACCCTGAGACGGGCCAGTTCACGACGATCGTCGACAACCTGCCGGACTGGGGCGAGTTCCACGTCGGCAAGCCGATCTTCGGTCCCGACGGCAAGCTCTACTTCTTCATGTCCAGCCAGGGCAACACCGGGCCGGTCGATGCCCACTGGATGAAGGTGATGACCATCTTCAACAAGCCGCTGGCCCACGAAATTCCATGCGAGGCGGTCACCCTCACCGGCGAGGATTTCGCGGTCGTCAACGACTTCACGGACGAGCCCGGCGACTGGGCCCTCACCGGCGTTTACGTCCCCTTCGGCGTGCGCACCGAGCCGGGCCAGGTCATCCCGGGCCAGGTGCCCTGCAATGGCGCCATGCATCGCGTCAACGCCGACGGCACTGAGCTGGAAGTCTTCGCCTGGGGCCTGCGCTCCGACTTCGGCTATCGCTTCTCGCCGTCCGGGCGGCTGATCGCCACCCAGAACAGCTGCAACCCGATCCCGCCCCGCCAGGTCTACGACGACTGGGAGCCGATCTACCACGTCGAGGAGGGCGTGTGGTACGGCTGGCCCGACTACTGCAGCAGCGTGCCGATCGTCGACGACCGCTTCGCGATGCCGGACGACAAGGACTTCACCGGCGAGCCAGAGGTCCACGAGTTCGTCCTGACCGAGTCAACCCGCAACCGGTTGCTCGACGGTGCCGCCGCCCCGCCACCGCCGCTGGTCACGCTCCGACCCCATAGTGCCGCCCAGGGGATGGTCTTCGGCCGGGCCGAGTGGGGCATGGACCCGGAGAGCGAGATCCTGGTGGCCGAGTGGGGCAACATCATTCCGTACCTGCGGGACGACCAGCCCGGCTTCAAGGTCGAGCGGGTCAACCTCCTCACGGGCGAGACGAGCGATTTCGTGACCAACGCCGCGGGGCCGGGGCCGGCCTCGATGCTGGGCAACAAAGGACTGGAGCGGCCGATCATGGTCGAGTGGGGGCCGGACGGTGCCCTCTACGTCGTCGATTTCGGCGTCGTCAACATCACAGAGAAGGGCATGTCGGCGATCCCCAACACCGGAGCCATCTGGAGGGTCACCCGCACCGGCGAGGCGGGAACGCCTGGTACCATGGGAACGCCGGTGACCGGTGAGGTGCCGATGGCGACCGAGCCATTGTCCTCTCCGGTCGCCGACACGCCTCACAAAGGATGACGGACCGGTCTGAGGCAGCATCACCGGCCGGAGAGGCGCCTCCTTCCGGCCGGTGACCACGTCGCTGATGAGGCGTAAAGGAGGAGAACGATGCCCCACCAGATCAGCGCCGAGATGCGCGA
>JALYMD010000461.1 GCA_030773875.1 Chloroflexota bacterium
GCCGATGGGCAAGAGATCCAAACTGGGGAGGTGCGGGTCGAGAACGAGTAGCCAGCGGAGCCGGATGTCCCCGTCCCTTGCACGCCGCCACGCGTGAGTGCTACCCTGCCGCAGCAGAACGAGGCAACGTGAAGACGACGGACATGAGCGACTTGCCCGGCGGCGAAGACTCGCCCGGGAGGCGATAGCTGTCCTCCGTCCGTCAGTCGGCCAGTTCCGCCACGCGCGTCAAGCGCGATCACCCCGAGGCCCCAGTATGGCCCCACGCACCCCGCCGACTAAAGGACCAGGACCCGAACCGGGCTCCGGGTCCGGCTGGGCAGCCGGTCCCGACCCGGGCACCGGTGGTAAGGATGGCCTTGGGGCATCCGCTCACCAGGACGCTCCCCTGAACTCCGCTGTGGATCCCATCCCAACCGTGGTCCGCATCTCCCCAGCCCCGTTCGTGTGGCAGCACGATCGTCAGCTCCTGCTCTTGGAGCGAGAGCCGCTTGATTGGGTGCTCGCCGAGTTGCGTTTCGATGCGGCGCGGTGCCGCTACGTTGAGGTGCAGCGGGCCCGCTACCGGTGGCCGCGTGAGGCCGTGGGGGCGCTCCTTGCCCGAGGGGGCGCTGCCTCTGACGCTGCCGCCGAGCGCCTCGCCGACGACCTTCTTCGCTGGGCCGCGGAGCGCGGCGGTGATGGAGACAGCGCCACGGCATAGACTGGCTCTCACGCCAGCCTGAAACCCGTTCGCGTATCGACGCTGCTAGCTCCCTCGCCCATGCTGAGACGCCATCCACGCCGGTGACAACCTGCTGAACGGATGCCCGCCCGCGCGACGAGCATCACGGGCAGGGTTGTGGGATCACTGGTCGCAGGAGGTCATTGGCACAAGCCAGGCGCGAGCGAACGTCGGTACGCCACGGCTGCGCCGGCTCGTAGGCCATCTCGCGATAGATCCTAACCGTGATGATGACCTACCGATGGTGAGCCGACGGTCTCCGCATCGTGAGCCGGGTAAGCCTGTTCCCCGGCCTCGATCCGGACCGACACAACATTCTCCGCCGGCGGGATCGGGCAGCTCCACCCTTCGCCATAGGCGCAGTAAGGGTTGTAGGCATAGTTGAAATCGACCACGAGCGTGCCGTCCGGGCGGGCGCGGGGGTCAAGATAACGTCCGACCGCATAGGTTTCCCGGCCGGCTGTGGCGTCCCGGAACGGCAAGTAGAAGCGACCCCGCTCCAGGTCCTTGAAGACCGAGAGGGTCACCGGCTGGCCGTCGACCTCGAACGTGATGCGGCCGGCACGCATGAACGGCTTCGCGTGTCCGTCGCTGGTCGCCAGATGAACATGCTCACCGACACCCGGACCGTCGGTCTGAAGTGGCACCTCCACGGCTAACGCGGAGTTGTATGGGAAGTAGGCCAGCCCGGCAAAGGCATCCCGCTGTCCTTCGTCCAGGGGCGAGTGGTCGTCATGACCGAAGAAGTGGTCCCGTCGCTCCCGGTATGCGTCTAGACGGTCAGTGCTCATCGTGGTGCTCCTCGAATCGCGGCCCCATACGCGGAACCCCAATACTTTACATTCGATAGTATAGCAAATCGCTCAAGGCGGCTCCATGCGCCGGTTGACAATGACGAACCGCTGCCCGACCGACGCCCCGGCTTCCCCGTCCGATCGGCATGGCATTGGTCCAGGTGCGAGCCGAGGTGGTGCGGGCTGAGGCTATACTGCCGCCGTTTCCACGCTGCTCGGTGCTTCCCTTAGGCGGCCGAGTGGCTCTTGTTCGGGCAATCGTCGGGCAACTACGCCTTCCCGAGGTCAACATGGCGAGCGAGCACCACATCTCGGACTCCATCTGCCGGGCGTGCGGTGGGGCCACCCCATCGCAGGCCGTCTTCTGCATGCACTGTGGCGCAGTGCTTGACGCCTCCTCGGCAGGACCGGCCCCGGTGCGACCGCGCCGGGTCGTGATCACAGGCTTGGGAGCGATCACCTCTCTTGGGGAGACTGCTCAAGAGAGCTGGTGCCGGATTCTGGACGGGGAGACCGGGATCCGGCGGGTGGATGGGCTCGACCCCGCCCAGAACCCGTGCCTGCTGCGGGGGGACGTGGAGCCGGGGGATATTCCGTCCCGCTTCCTGACTGGCAAGACCGCCCGCAACACCTCCCGCTTTGCTCGGATGGCCGTGGAGTCGACCGGGGCCGCGCTGGAGGATGCGGGGCTGATTGACGAGGAGGGCAGCCCTCGTCCCGGTGTGACCTTGGCACCCGGCGGCGCCCTCTTCGGCACCTGCGTCGGGGGCACCTACGACGACCTGTTACCCGTGCACAAAGCCTTCCTAGAGCGCGGGCCCAGCCGGGTGCCGCCCCACCTGACGGTGATGTTTCCACACAACCTTGGGGCCTATCAGGTCCAGGCCCGGTTCGGCCTCGGCGGGCCAAGCTCGACGGTGGTCACCGCCTGCGCCACCGGCGCTCAGGCGATCGGGGATGCCTTCCACACCGTCAAGTTCGGTCAGGCCCCGCTGATGGTGACCGGCGCGGTCGAGTCCGACCAGCACCCGCTCTTCATCGCCGGCTTCGCGGCGATGCGCGCCCTCGTCACGGACAGCAACGACGCTCCCGATGCTGCCAGTCGGCCCTTCGACGCCAGCCGGGCCGGATTCGTGCTGGGTGAAGGCGTCGGGGTGCTGATTCTGGAGGAACTGGAGCACGCGCGGGCGCGGGGAGCCCGGATCTACGCCGAGATTCTTGGCTTCGGCTCCTCCAACGATGCCTACCACCCCATCGCGCCGCACCCAGAGGGTGCGGGTGCCGCACGGGCAATTCACGCCGCGCTGACCGATGCCGGAATCGAGCCCGACCGGGTCGACCATGTTCAAGCCCACGCCGCCTCTACCCCGGCTGGAGATCTGGCGGAGGCCAGGGCGATCCAGGTGGTGTTTGGTGAGCGGGCGAGCACGATCCCGATTACGTCCATCAAGGGGGCAGTTGGGCACTGCATGGGCGCGGCCGGCGCAATCGAGACCGTAGCAGCTGCGTTGACCGTGGCAGAAGGGTGCATCCCACCGACCCGCAACTACCGCACGCCTGATCCGGAGATCCCGCTCGACATCGTTCACGGCAGGCCCCGAGCCGCCGAGGTCCAGGTGATGACCAAGCACTCGTTTGGCCTGGGTGGCCAGAACGCCTGCCTGGTCCTAGGCCGCATCGAGGCTTGAGGCTAGATGTCAGATGCCAGATGCCAGACGCCAGACGCCAGAGCGATGGTAGGGGCGACGCACGCGTTGCCGGGCGCGTAGGGGACAACATTGGAGGATTGGGGCGGGCCGAATAGGGGAACATCCGGCACATGAAGGGGCGAGACGAAGCGTCCGCCGAGGGTGTCTCTCTCGCGGCCGCTCAAACGGATGATCCACCGTCTCGTCCAGGCGTGGAACTAGCCTACCGGTTCGCGCTGGAGGTCGCGCTGCTGGCAGGCCTGGCCTACTGGGGTTGGCACCTTGGTGGAACTGGGGTAACCCGCCTCCTGCCCGCCGCCGTGCTTCCTGTTGTGGCAGCGGCGGTCTGGGGGATCTTCGCGACCCCTCAGGACCCGAGCCGGAGTGGCCGGGCCCCTGTGCCCGTGCCCGGTTCGGTACGCCTGATTTTGGAGCTGGTCCTGTTCGGGCTTGCCGCCTATGGGATCTGGACCTCCGGCTCTCGCGCCGCCGCCGAGACGCTGCTGACCGCGGGCGGCCTCCACTACGCCCTCGCCTGGGACCGGCTCGTGTGGCTGCTGCGCCACTGAGGCCGAACCATCCCGCCGCACCTCCCCGATGCGGGAGGTTTGAGCCGTGTCATTCGACGGCGGAGACTGGACGCTCCAGGTCGTCTCACACCACCCGCCCACGTCGAATATCCTGCCTTGGATGGAGAAGGGTTGATCTGGGGCGATCGGCTCGCTCGCCGACTCGCTCGCGGCACGCGTTGAGATTGAGACAAGAAGGTGAGGAGCCGTCATGGACCGGACCGCACGCTTCGTCGAAGGGTTGGGACTGCCGGGGGCTGATGGGCACGGACTACCGGCATCCGAGCAGCGGTTCCCGGACGGCGGGCAATACCGGGTCGAGATCCCGTCGGTGGAAGGTCCGGCCGCGTTGCGTGCAGTTTATGAGGTGGCAGACACCCTCGGCGTGCCCGTCCATCGAGTGAGCCAGGGCAGCGGCGTGCTGCTGCTGACCGACGACGAGTTGGACGAGATGGCTGCGCTCGGCCGCGAGCGCGGCATCGAGGTCAGCCTCTTCGTTGGTCCCCGCGCGAGCTGGGATACGGGCGCGATGGCCTACAGCCCGGCGGGCCGGGTGGTGGCGCCGAAGGTCCGGGGGATGGACCAACTCCTCCAGGCGGTGGAGGACGTCAAGCGGGCCTGCGCCCACGGCATCTTCAGTGTGCTGGTCACCGACGAGGGGTTGCTCTGGGTGCTGGGTGAGATGCGGGCAGCCGGGGAGTTGCCGTCGGAGCTGATCCTCAAGGGCTCGGTGATGCTAGGGGCGAGCAACCCTGCCTCAATCCTGCTCTTGGAGCGACTCGGACTGACGACGTTCAACGTCCCTTCTGACCTTTCCCTTGCCCACCTTGCCGCGATCCGTGCCGCTACCACGATGCCGCTGGACATCTACATTGAGGTACCAGACGACATCGGCGGCTTTGTGCGTCACTATGAGATCGTGGAGATCGTGCGGGTCTGCGCACCGGTCTACCTCAAGTTCGGGCTGCGCAATGCCCCCAACATCTATCCCAGCGGCACTCACCTGGAGGCGACCGCGGTGGCGTTGACCCGGGAGCGACTGCGGCGCGCTAAGATCGGCCTCGATCTGCTGGCCCGGCTTGACCCAGCCGCCGTCATGTCCCCACTGCCCACGGCCCACACTGCGGCCGTCTAGAACGTCTGGCGACGCGATATGATGGATACAGTTGCGAACCACGAAGGCAGACCTCCGCGGGCTTCGCTGCGTCTCGATCACGGCCAGTCGCCCACCGGCTACCCGGATTATTTAGGACGGGCGTTCGCCGTCGCGCCGCGACGCGGGGCTCAACCCCCGCGCTCAAACCACGAAGCCGGCTAAACCCGGCTGACGAAAACCGCGTGGGTGAATAATCCAGGTGACCCCAGCTTCACCGGCCGCCTGGTCAGATTTAGGGCCGGTAGCGGCGGATTCCACGCCGAATCTCCGATCCGGCGCTCACGCGTTGGCCTGTGGAGGCAACGGGGCAATGCCTCGGGAGCGTTCCTGGTCGATCTTCCCCGGGCTGGCAGTCCCTGGAGCGTGAGGCCCGCGACGGCCTGCTGTTGAGGAAGCAAGGATGACGAGGGACAAGGCCCACAGGCCGGTCATCCGCGCCCGCATGGCAAAGACCGGCGAGCAGGACACTACCGCCCGCCAGTACCACTTCGATCAGCCCCTCGCGCCACCATCCACGATGACGACCAACCCCGATACATCCACACTGTTGCCGGATGCACTGCCGACGCGGGTCGCGGAACCGGGCATGTCCGACGAGGCGATCCGGCGCGGGACGGGCAGAACGTGGGACGAATGGTTCGTCATGCTCGACCGGCGGCGGGGGACAGAGCGGACGCATCCCGAGATCGCGCGGCACCTGGCGGAGGAGCACGGGCTCGGCGGCTGGTGGGCGCAGAGCGTGACGGTCGGCTACGAGCGAGCCCGCGGGATGCGGGCCATCCACCAACTGACCGATGGGTTCTCAGTCAACGCGAGCAAGACGTTCTCAGTGCCGATAGAGCGGCTCTTCGCCGCGTTCGTCGAGGAAGCGGCGCGGGACGAGTGGATCGAACCCGGGACATTACGATTGCGCACCGCCCAGGCGAATCGCTCCGCCCGCTTCGACGTGCCGATGAACGGCACCCAGCTACAGGTGAACTTCGCCGCCAAGGGTGACGCCAAGAGCAGCGCCGCGCTTCAGCACGTCAAACTTCCGGCGCAAGAAGAGATCGAGACGTGGCGAGCCTTCTGGAAGGAACGGCTCGGCTGGCTCGCAGCGGTGCTGAATGAGGAAGGCGCCGACGAACTATAGGCAAGACAGGGACTGGAGCGTGCGCACGCGGCCTTTTCCCCTGCTCGGATCGCTCTAGCCGGAACGGGGCGAGGTGTACGGCTGAGTCTGCGGCTGGACATGCGGTCCGGGTGTTGGAACACGACGAGAGGAGATGTTGATGGCAGAGGGCGGCTTGGGCGAGCGGGTCGCGCTCGTCACAGGGGCCAGCCGGCGGGGCGGCATCGGCGCGGCCATCTGCCGGGCGCTGGCCGCGGATGGGGCCGACGTGGTCTTCACCCACTGGCATGCCTACGATCGGGCGTTCCACTGGGGGGCGGACGAGGACGGGCCGCCGACGCTACGGTCCGAGCTCCGGGGGCTGGGGATCCGCGCCGAGGATCTGGAAATCGACCTTGGGGTGCCCGAGGCGGCCGGACGGGTCCTGGACGCGGCGACGGAGCGGCTGGGACTTCCTACGATCCTCATCAACAACGCGGCGCACTCGACGAATGGCGGGTACGAGATCCTCGATGCCACGGCACTCGATGCCCACTACGCGGTCAACGTACGGACCACGGCTCTGCTCTGCGCCGAGTTCGCCCGCCGACACGCGGCGGCAGGACGGACGGCCGGGGGCCGGATCGTCAACCTCACCTCCGGACAGAGTCGCGGCCCGATGCCGGACGAACTGGCTTACGCCGCCTCAAAGGGTGCCGTGGAGGCCTTCACGGTCTCACTTGCGCCGGCGGTTGCCCGGCTGGGGATCACGGTCAACGCCGTAAACCCGGGTCCCACCGACAGCGGCTGGATGACGGACGAGATCAAGGCAACGCTGCTGCCCCGATTTCCCTTTGGCCGCCTGGGTCAGCCGGCCGATGCCGCGCGCCTCATTGCCTTCCTCGCCAGTGACGCTGGCGCCTGGATAACCGGTCAAATCCTCCACTCCGAAGGCGGGTTCGAGCGGTAGCTCGCCCTGGGCGCAGCGCCTGCCCGCCGGTGGCGCGCCACGTGCTATGATGGTTAGTGTTTCCCGCGGGCATAGCCCGCGGTTTTTCGTTCGTGAGATTGGCACGAGGACGGCGTGATGGCCCTGCGAGATCAGGTTAGTGACAAAGTAGCAATGGTATTCCCTGGTCAGGGAAGCCAATTCGTCGGCATGGGTCGGGCCATCTTTGACGCCTCCGCCGCCGCGCGCCGCATCTTCGATCAGGCCGACGGTATCCTCGGCATTCCCCTCTCCCGGCTCTGCTTTGAAGGACCGGCTCCGGAACTCGAAGACACGATCAATGCCCAACCCGCCATCCTGACCGTGAGCACGGCCACCTTGGAGGCGATCAAGGAGCGCGCTCAGGCCGCTGGTGAGAAGATCACGCCGATCGTGGTTGCCGGACACTCGCTGGGCGAGTTCTCCGCCCTGGTTGCAGCCGGCGCGCTAGATTTCGCCACCGCGCTGCCTCTGGTGAGGGAGCGTGGGCGCCTCATGAAGGAAGCCGGCGAGGAGCGACCGGGCGGGATGGCAGCGGTTATCGGGCTCGACGAGGAGGAGTTGGCGGCAGTCTGCGCCGAGGCCGAGCGGGAAGGGGTGATCGCGATCGCGAACGCTAACTGCCCCGGCCAAACGGTCATCTCCGGCGAACTGCGCGCGCTCGTCCGGGCGATGGATCTGGCAAAGGCGCGCGGGGCGAAGCGGGTGGCTCGCCTTGGGGTGAGCATCGCCTCGCACTCGCCGCTGATGGCGCGGGCCTCGGCTCAGCTCGGCGACTTGGTTGGCAAGGTACCCCTGCGGCAGCCGCAGGTGCCGATTGTGGCCAATATCACCGGCCAGGTGATCACGACAGCGGACGAGATTCGCCAGGAGTTGGCCCACCAGGTTGAGCGGC
>JALYMD010000462.1 GCA_030773875.1 Chloroflexota bacterium
CGAAGGGCACCGATTTGCCAGAGCTGACCGGGCGGATGGCCGCCGGCTGCTACGACATCCCGGCTCTCGATTTTCGCTCCAGCGGCGTCTACACCAACACTATGGCCGTCGGCGCGTACCGGGGAGCGGGGCGGCCTGAAGCTGCCTACTACATCGAGCGGGCTATAGATCTGGTGGCGGATGAGGCGGGTATTGACCCAGCCGAGGTACGACGCCGCAACTTCATCCCGCCGGACCGCTTCCCGTTTACGACCCGGGCTGGTGAGAAGTACGACAGCGGCGATTACGAAAAGGCCCTCAATCGGGCCCTTGAGGTGGCCGGCTACGAGGAGCTGAGGCGGCAGCAGGCTGACGCCCGCAGCCAGGGTCGCTTCCTCGGGATCGGCCTTGCCTCCTACGTTGAGATCTGCGGCTTCGGGCCGTACGAGAGCTCGACCGTGCGGGTCGAGCCGAGCGGCGACGTGTCGATCTTCACGGGCATCAAACCGCAAGGGCAGGGTCAGGAAACGACCTTCTCGCAGTTGGCCGCGGACTACCTCGGCGCTGACTTCGACCGGGTGGTCGTGCACCACGGGGACACGAGCAGCACACCGATGGGCAACGGCACGATGGGCAGCCGGGGGCTGGCGGTTGGCGGCGGGGCGCTGGTGCTCTCGCTGGACAAGGTCCAGGCAAAGGCGAAGCAGATTGCGGCCTTCTTGTTGGAAGCGGCGGCTGAGGACATTGAGCTCGCTGAGGGCAAATTCCGGGTCCGGGGCGTGCCGGATCGAGGCGTCACGCTCGGACAGATCGCCGAGGCAGCCTACGATGACGCCGATGACCTCCCGAAGGAGATCGACGCGGGGCTCTCCTCGACCGACTTCTTCCGGCCGGATGACGAGACCTTCCCGTTCGGCACGCACATCGCGGTGGTGGAGGTCTCTCCAGACACCGGTGATGTCAAGGTGATCCGGTACGTGTCCGTGGACGACTGTGGGATCATCGTCAGCCCCACCCTGGTCGACGGCCAGGTCCACGGCGGGCTAGCACAGGGCATTGCGCAGGCTCTGCTGGAGGAGATCCGCTACGACCCGAGTGGCGAGATGATCACCGGTACCCTCAACGACTATGCGATCCCGCGGGCCCACCACTTCCCGATCTTCGAGACCCACCACACCGAGACGCCGACCCCCCACAATCCCCTCGGCGCGAAGGGCATCGGCGAGGCGGCGACGATTGGTTCGACTCCGGCTGTGGCGAACGCGGTGATTGACGCGCTCGAGCCATTCGGAGTGACCCACCTGGACATGCCCTTTACTCCTGAGAAGGTGTGGCGAGCCATCAACACCGGCAAACAGGCGGAGATGGCCGCGGACTAGCGCCAGCACCCCGGACTGCTCCTTCCGGTTCCAGCGGTCCAACCCACCGCAGGCACCTCCCAGTGAACGGGCGCCAAAAATCGACCGTGAGGGCCGCAGCGGGAAGTCCGCCGCGGCCCTCACTGGTTGATGGCTCTATCAGGCGGCAGACATAGGCGCTACCCAGCCCCGGTTCCCACATGAAGACGGACTCCCTGCTCCACAGCTCAAGAGGGAACCGGGGCTGGTGCGAGCCTTGCGAAGGGACCATCCGCCACAGGAGCAACATCCTGCGATGGCGGTTGTGTGCGGATCGATCCATTGAGAGGGAGCGACAGTCGATGACGAGGAAGCTGTTGGTGTTCGCCGCGTTGGCAGTGCTGGCGAGTGGGTTCGCGGTTTTCGCGGGCGTTGGACTGCCGAGAGCAGGCGATGCGCAAGGTGATTGCCGGGGATATCTGGCCGACACGGCCGACCGGCTCTCCGCGGCGCGGACCATCCTCTACCCGGTGGAGCGCTCCGGCGGGACCGGCCAGAGCCCGCAGCAGGACGCCCAGTTCCTGTTCCAGCTTGGGCAGGAGCAACTCAACGCGGGCGGTCCGGCCGAGGCAAATGAGTTCAACGGCGACCTTGCCGAAGCCCTTGCGGCTGGCGCCGAGGCGCTCGGCGGTGGTGGCGGCGGAGCCGCCCCGGAAACCCAGATCGCCTTCGCCAAGTCGATTATCTACAACGCGGACGTGCGGCTAGACCTCGTGGCGGACTTCTGCTAGACAGCGGAGTCCCGGTCACGGACGGCGAAACGGCTGGATTTCAGCGGCATCCTCTCCTGGTTGCTCATGGGCTACCAGCCCCAGGTGCCCGGGTCGCCCTTGAAGGGGCCAACTACATCCGGGGTGATCCAGCCGCCGTAGAAGTCGCCGGGTTGGGCCCGGACCGGGACGCCGTCGACGAGGCAGGCGTCCATCCGGCTCGGGTAGAAGGCGATGTAGCCGCGGATCGGGGCGAAGGGCGGCGTGGGATCGAGGTAGGCCCAGGCGGCGTTCTCGGCCACTGCGTCTCCGACGGCGACCGTGTAGTAGGTGGCGCCGCCTTTCCACTCGCAGACGGAGTGGCGAGGGGTGGCGCTCAGGACGCCGGGGAGGATGTCGTCCGGAGGGATCTAGTAGACCGGGGGGTGGCTGGTTTCGAGGACGCGCTTGGCGCGCCGGGTGTTGACGATGGTCTGACCGTTGAAGACGATCTGGATGTGGCGAGGAGCGTCCTCCAGGCGGGGAGGGCGAGGGTAGTCCCAGACGGATTCCTGTCCTGGTCCCGGCGCGATTCGTTGTGGCGGCACGGTACCTCCTCCGGATCTCAGGCGGTCGATGGGGCGGGCACGGTTCGAGGGGCCCAAGGGAAGCTCGATCACTCTTCAGCGCCGAGCCTACCCAATCGGCGCCTGGCGGGGTCGGCTCTGGACTACAACGGGTGGTGATCGCGAGCAGCGGAGGAGCGTTGTCCGCGGCCCGGTGGCGCCGGATAATCCCCGCGCCGACCGGCAGGTCGGTGGATGGCGGATGGCGTGCGGGAGGCGATCGAGGGTGTCGCGGCTAGGGCGAGCCACCGGGTCGCCTCTACGGGCCGGTCCTCGTTGCACGCGGTGCCAGTGGTGGCCGGAGGGAAGGCGGTTCGTGCGGATCGGCGTTCACGCCCACCTGCTCTCGACGAGGCCGGGTTACCGGCGGACGGGGGTCAGCCGCTACATCGAGCGGTTGCTGGCGGCGCTGCCGGAGGCGCTGGCCGCCGACGAGGCGCTGGTGGTGTACGCCGGGTCAGCGGCGGCCGCGCATCCCTGGTTCGCCCCCGCATGGGAGCGGCGCGGACCGGCCGTCCCGACCGAGCGACCGGCACGGCGCGCCCTCTGGGAGCAAACGGTGCTGCCGGTGCTAGCGAGGCGCGACCGGCTGGACGTGCTGCACGGCCCGGTCAACATCGCGCCGCTTCTTGTGCCCTGCCCGACCGTGGTGACGGTGCACGATCTGGCGTACCTTCGACTGCCGGACCGGCTGCCGGCGGGCCGGCGGCGCTACTTCTCGGCCCTGACACGCGCGTCCGCGCGGCGGGCCGCCAGGGTGCTCGCGGTGTCGGAGAGCACGAAGCGGGATGTCGTCGAGTTGCTGGAGGTGCCGGAGGACCGGGTTGCGGTCACTCCGCTCGCCGCCGACGCGGGATTCCGGCCGG
Organism: Chloroflexota bacterium; assembly: GCA_030773875.1. The sequence goes on from JALYMD010000462.1 coordinate 3,558, forward strand.
TGACGGGGGAGGCGTTGGACGCGTTCCTCGGGGAGCAGAGGATCGTTCGCCCGTTCGTGCTCTCCGTCGGCACGCTGGAGCCCCGCAAGAACCTGCCGGCGCTGCTGCGCGCCTTTGGTCGCATCGCCCCGGAGGTGCCCCACGACCTGGTGCTTGCCGGCCCCGAGGGGTGGATGACGGACGAGATCCACGAGACGCGGCGCCGGTTGGGCCTCGGGGACCGGGTGCGGTTTACCGGCTACGTGGAGACGGCGATGCTGCCCGCCTGGTACAGCGCCGCGGACCTCTTCGTCTACCCGTCGCTCTACGAGGGGTTCGGGCTGCCGCCACTGGAGGCCATGGCGTGCGGGACCCCAGTGGTGACGTCGGATGTCTCGTCCTTGCCGGAGGTGGTGGGGGACGCGGCGTTGACGGTGCCGCCGACCGAGGAGACCGCGCTCGCGGAGGCGATGCGGCGGGTGCTGGAGGACCGGGTGCTGGCGGCCGATCTGCAGGCGCGTGGGCTGGAGCGGGCGCGGGAGTTCTCGTGGAGGCGCACGGCGGCCCTGACCGTGGCCGCCTACCGCGAGGCGGTGGGGTGAGTGCCGGTGGGGACGAGCGGAGCGTGCGGGAGATCGGCGAGTTTGGGCTGATCGCCGCGTTGCGGGCAGCGCTGCCGGCGGCGGTGGCGGCGGGAC
>JALYMD010000463.1 GCA_030773875.1 Chloroflexota bacterium
GCTCCGGCCCACCGGCCGTCGTCTGGGTCCCGGCAGCTGTAGTGGCGCTTGGCATGACGCTGCCGCTGCTCTACCTCCTGGTACGGGCGTCGGAGGCAGGCGCCGGCGTGTGGGACGTGGTGCTGCGCCCGCGCACGTTCGTCGTGTTTCGGAACACGGCGCTCCTGGCCGTCGGGGTTGCTGTGGCGACATCGGTTCTCGCGGTCCCCCTGGCCTGGCTGACGACACGGACGGACCTGCCGGGACGCCGCTTCTGGGCAACGGCGGCGGCATTGCCGCTAGTGGTGCCATCCTACGTTGGCGCCCTGGCGATGGTGGCAGCGCTTGGACCGCAGGGGCTGCTCCAGCGCGCCCTCGCCCCGCTCGGGGTGGAGCGGCTGCCGGAGATCTACGGCCTCTTCGGGGCGTGGCTGACGCTGACGCTCTTTACCTACCCCTATGTCTTTCTCAGCGTGAGGGCGGGGCTGCGCGGTCTTGACCCCGCCCTGGAGGAAGCGACCCGTTGCCTTGGGCACGGGGCGTGGCGGTCCTTCTTCGGCTGCACGCTGCCGCAACTCCGCCCGTCGATCGCCGCGGGGGCGCTCTTAGCGGCACTTTACACGGTCAGCGACTTTGGGGTGGTCACGCTCCTGCGGTACGACGCGTTCACCCGCGCGATCTACCTCCAGTACCGGGCGTCGTTCGACCGGGCGGCGGCGGCTGTCCTGGCGTTGCTGCTCGTGGTCTTCGCGGCAGCGCTCTTATTGGCGGAGGGGCGGTTCCGCGGCCGGCGGGGCACCGCCTATCACCGCCTGGGTAGCGGTGCTGCACGGCGGGCGCGGCCTGTGCCGCTGGGCCGCTGGCGCTTCCCCGCGCTGGCCTATTGCGCGGCGGTGGTTGCCCTAGCGCTCGGGCTGCCGTTGGGAGTGCTCGGCTACTGGTTTGAGCGAGGGGTCGCGAGCGGTGAGGCGCTGGATGGCCTCCGAACTGCCGCCATCCATTCTGTTTCCGTGGGCGTATGGGCCGCGACCGTTGCGACCCTGGCAGCGCTGCCGGTTGCCACGCTAGCGGTTCGCTACGCGGGTCGCACGGGGGCACTGGCGGAGCGGGTCTGCTATCTCGGGTATGCGCTGCCCGGGGTGACCATCGCCCTCGCGTTCGTCTTTCTCGGCGCCCGTTACCTCACTCCCTTCTATCAGACCTTGCCCCTGCTCATCGTGGCGTATGTCGTCCGGTTCCTGCCGCAGGCGGTGGGCGCGGCGCGTCTCTCGCTGCTGCAGATCAGTCCCCGGTTGGAGGAGGCAGCACGAACGCTGGGTCGCTCCCAGCTCGGCGCCACAACGGCCGTCACCGTGCCGCTCGCGCGACCGGGGTTGGCAGCGGGCGCGGCGCTGGTGTTCCTGACTGTGATGAAGGAGCTTCCCGTTACCCTGCTCCTGAGCCCCACGGGCTACGACACGCTGGCCACCGCGATCTGGACAGCCACCGGGACCGGCGCATTCGGCCGGGCCGCTGCCCCGGCGCTGCTCCTGATTGCCGTCTCAGCCCTGCCGACCCTGCTGCTGGTCCTGCGCGATCGGCCGGCGGGTGGGGGAGGGGCATGAGCGGCCAGCTCCACCACGAGCACATCTGATGAGCAAGGCAATGGATTCTGCCGACCTTTCTTCGCCACCCGCCTTACGCTGCACCGGGTTGGTCAAGCGCTTTGGCACGACCCTGGTGGTGGATGGCGTGGATCTGCTGGCGGAGCGTGGTGAGGTCGTGGCGCTGCTCGGCCCAAGTGGTTGCGGCAAAACCACGACCTTGCGGTTGATCGCGGGGTTCGAGGACTTGGACGGCGGCACGGTGGACATTGCCGGCCGGGTCGTCGCCGGATCTGGCCGGGCTGATCCACCGGAGAAGCGACGCGTCGGCATGGTCTTCCAGGACTACGCGCTCTTTCCGCACCTTTCCGTTGCCAAGAACGTCGCGTTCGGGCTGCCGCGCGGATCGGAGCGCGAGGACCGGGTGCGGGCAGCGCTCGAGGTTGTGGGGCTGGCGGGGCTCGGGCAGCGGATGCCCCACGAGCTTTCGGGTGGACAACAGCAGCGGGTCGCGCTGGCGCGGGCGCTGGCGCCAGGCCCGGAGGTGATCCTACTGGACGAGCCTTTCTCGAATCTCGACGCGGAGCTGCGGGCGGTCGTCCGGACCGAGGTTCGCCAGATCCTGGCCGATGCGCACGCGACCGCGGTGCTGGTCACGCATGACCAGGAGGAGGCGCTCAGCCTTGCGGATCGCATTGCGGTGATGTGGGAAGGGCGGATCGTCCAGGACGCGGGGCCTGAGGAGCTGTACCACCGTCCCGTGAGCCCGCCCGTGGCCGCGTTTGTCGGTGACGCCCAGTTCATCCCTGGCGAGGGGTTGGGGCGGCAGGTTGCCTGCGATCTCGGGGAACTCCCAGCGCACGGCGGCGCGACGGGACCGGTGGAGGTGATGCTACGGCCGGAAAGTCTGCGTCTGGCACTTGACCCAGACGGCGAGGAGACCAACGCGACGGTGCTCACGCGGGAGTTCTATGGCCACGATCAGTTGATGCGCGTGCGCATGGACACGGGCCGTATCCTTCGCGCTCGACTCGGTACCTACGGCGGCATCCGCCCTGGTGACCGCGTCCAGGTCACCGTACGGGGCGCGGTGCTGACTTTTCCAAGGGAGCATGAAGAGGGCTCGGGGCTGAACCGTGTCCCTGGGTCCCTGACCGCGAACGGCTCGCGCCCCTAGCTTGCCGGCAGCTGTCCTTAGCGGACCATCTCGCTTGTCCAACGACACAGAGGAGAACATCCAGATTCTATGGCCACGTCTCCGCGGCTGACGTTTCTCGTCGATGTCGACAATACGCTGCTGGACAACGATGCCGCGAAGGTTGAGTTGGACAGGCGGCTGCGGGAGTTGCTGGGGGATCCGGAGACGGAACGGTTCTGGCGACTCTATGAGGAGGTGCGGCACGAGGCTGGGGTCGTGAGCTATCCGCTGACGCTGGCGCGCTTCCATGAGGAGACAGGGCTCGCTGAGCCCGCGGCGCGGGACGACGCAGCTCAGCGAGAGCTGCGCTTTGCGCTGGCTGACCTGACAGTCGCGTTTCCCTACGCCGATTTTCTCTACCCTCACACGCTTGAAGCGCTGGCGTATCTGCGCACCCTAGTGGAGCGTCAAGGGTGAATTGCTGGGTAGAGGCGTTTGAGCTTGATCCGGGCGTCGGCGGTGGTGAAGCGCCAGTTCACGACGGCGTGCGCAGCGTTGCGCCGGTCCGCCCAAGCCGCGGCC
>JALYMD010000464.1 GCA_030773875.1 Chloroflexota bacterium
TTACTGCGACAAGATGGGGCACGAAGAAATAGGACCAGTGGATGAAAGACAAGAAATAATCATACCATTGAAGGTGGCTGGGGTCGAAAAAACGGTCCTGAAGGGTGATTGATGGTAGTTGTCCTCCAAACAGCCACCGTTCAACACGAGCCACATTGGTGTTTAACGTGCGGGCGAGTACCGTTTCATCAGCAAGAGATCGGAGGGCAGTAAAGAGGAACCAGACCATCCCATAGGGCACGAAGGAGAGTAGGAAAGATCGTGCCCTTCCCATGGGCACCACGAGCACTGCGACGACTACAAAGAGTCCCCACCCCAGGAAGGAGCGGTTCGTAACCAAGGAAGCGCCGATGAGCACGGCCGCGATTCCGTCTCGGATGACGACGCGTCGTGGTGGCCTTCGTCGCCACCACGGGACCTTGACCGATATTCCCTTGGCGTTATCCGACTCCCGCAGGGACTGGGAACCGAGCGACGGAGGCTGGTCCGGCGAAACCGTGTCGACGTGGGACGCGCTGCTGACGGGGTCCGTTGAGGAACGGGAAGCGGGGTCGGCGGGGGGCGGGGGGAGAGACGCGAAGCTGCGGCGCTCGTCTACGGACGGCGGGGGAGAGGATCCTTCCTTGGGCGCAAGACGCTTTCCCAATGGCGTCCTCAGAGACCTACAAACTCAAACGGGACGAGCAGGCTTTGGCCTTCGTATCGCGGGCGACCACGGCTCACGGCGTCGGGATTATAGCGTCAGTCTGAACGTGTCCTTCACCTCGACTGTGGCATGAGGGACAGGACATGGCGCTGCCCCTCATAACCCGTAGCGCGCGATGGCTTTCTTCGTCACGGTCATCGTTTCGGACTCTGGATCCGTTCCCGGTTTGCGAGCCACAAAACCTCGTCGCTGTTGTTCACTGATCCAGGCTTCATCCAGGCCATGGGAGGCCGCCAAGGCAATGAAGTCCGCCGCCGGCCTCGTCGGGGAGGGGGAGGCAGCGGCCTGGTAAAAGTGGCGTCGGGTTTCCTCTTCGGCCGAGTGCTTGCTCAGGATCAGCCGCTCAACGACGGGTCCGCCCTTGAGATGCTCGATGATCTCGGGTAGATCCTTGACGGTCACACCTCGGTAGATGATGTTGTCCGGATAGACGACAACGTTGGGGCCGAGGTCGCAAAGATCTATCGTGCCGCAATTGTTGACCAGAATCTCCGTATCGAGGCCTGCCCGCACAATATCTAACCGGAGCCGGCCGACCACATCATTCGCACCCTTCTGAGCGCAGTGGGACGCCGTGCAGACCAGGACATGCTTGTTGGTCCAGTACACCTAGACGGCTCCTCCTATGGCCCGCTGTCGGCGCCCGCCTCCGCCTACCCGTGTTGATATTGGATGCCGAAGCCGCCTCGTGGATAGGTCCACTCAATGTTGTCGTAAACGTGGCAGACAATGCGGCAGGTCCCGCACTCGACGCAGCCCTCATAGGAGAAGAGCACTCGACCGTCATCCTGCGGACTGTAGCAATAGGCCGGGCAGCAGTTGACGCACTGCTGTCGTTCACATTGAAGACAGACATCGTGGTCGATGATGCGAATATGCGCCCGAGAGCGATCGACATTGTAGATATTCAGGCTGAGCTTGCGCTCGATGGCCGCCGGATCGAGGATCCGGGACCGGTGTGCCTGGTCAACGATAACGCTCAGCATCCCAACTCTCACGGCCCGGGCGGTGGCCATCCCCGGTTGTTCCCATCCTTACGGTAGACACGAAAGTCTACCACCCAGCGGGTGCTGCAGCGGCTACCTGCCGCGGCTCTCAAGCCTGAACTATTAGTCCGGCCATGGTCTCCCGCCTGGTAGAGGCGACACGTGCATCACCTCGTTGACGGCCGCGAGAACGACGCGTGCGTCGCCCCTACCAGGGACGGATGGCGGCTATTGAGGCACGACGAACCGTTGCAGCGATTGCGCCGTCACTGGGCTCGGACCCAGATCCACCACTCCGACCCGCAGGGGAGAGGGAGGGGGCAAGCTGGACCACCAATTGGAACTCAAGCTTCTGGCTCGGCTCGCAGATGCGCACGGACCCTCTTGATGAGGATGCCTACCAGGGCCACGAGAACGGCCGTGCCGACCATGACGGCCCCCGAGGCTACCCCTTCCGCGACCCTGGTGTGGGAACCACGAGCCGATCCATACCCAGGTGAGTCCGTCACTGACCCAGCCCCTACGGGCCGTGCCAAGATGCTTTCCTTCCAGCGTTGGTCCAGTTCGTCGAGGGAGACGCCGAGAGCGCGTTGCACGGCCTCGTCGTGGGAGACGCCCTGCCGGTAGACATCGATGAGCGATGCCATTTCCTGCTCACCGAACTCGTCGATCACAAAGCGGACGATGTCAAGGCTTGCTGCATAGGCCAGGCTCGTTTCCGCAGGGTCATAGGGAAACGCCGAGTTGAGCGCACGAAGCGAGGGCAGGCGTCCGTCGGCTTCTGCTGTCGCCACCATGTCGGGAAAGGTCTCGTTGCCGCCTTTCTGGTGGTAGACAGCCAGCCCCTCGTCTAACCACCGTGACGGCGAGTTGAAGGGGTTTTCAGTGGCCTGGTGGAGTACCTGATGGCTCACCTCGTGAGGCACGACGCGACCTACCTCGGCCTGATCGCCATCCGGCAGCACAGCTAAGATGAGGCCGAGTTCCGGATAACTCGCTCCGGCGATCCAAGTTTCACTGTTGGTCGCCTGAGCTCCACTGAAGTCGGCACGGGAGTTGTAGACCCAGATGCGGAGCGGCCGGCTCCGCTCTACGCCAAACCTCGTCTGCAGCTCGTCGATGGTCCTCTGGGCCGATCTCAGGATGTCGTTGTTGAAGTCGGGATCGCCGTTGTAGGCGTAGACCGACACCTGATCCGTCTGGATCACGTCCCAGGAGAAGCGGCTGTCCTGCCAGAGGACAACCTGTGAATCACTCTCGGTAATCGTGCCGGCCGCGTCGACCAGACGCCAGTGAAAGGCGATATCGACCCCGGGCGGCTCATAGCGGAGGCGCAGATCTACGGGAAGGGAAAGGTCGACACTTTTCGCAGGTGTGATATCCGGGAGGACGCCATTGAGGGTCTCTTGGTTCCCAACAGCATAGAGCAGTTCCACCCGAACAATGTCGACATCGGACCTGGCTACCAACGAGAAGGTAATGTCGTTCGGAAAGTGAACCTCGGCGTTTGAGGCACTAATTTCGACCGCAGCCGCGCGGACGGGACCAGGATCGACGCCCGCGAGCGTGACGAGAAGCAAGAGGGCAATGATGGGGGCGGCCAGTCGAGCTACGTGGCCAGCCTGCCGTGTCACTCTTCCGGTCCGATTTGATGATGCAAATAGGCGTTGATGAAGGGGGCGATGTCTCCATCGAGCACGGCTTGGGCGTCCCCAACGCTGGTGTCGGTGCGGTGATCGGTGACCTGGGTGTAGGGGTGAAGCACGTAGGACCGGATGCGGTTGCCGAATCCGGCGGCGCTGTGCTCCCCCTTCAACTTGG
>JALYMD010000465.1 GCA_030773875.1 Chloroflexota bacterium
CCCCCTGCTCCTCAGCCATCACACCACCCCCACCAACCGCGCTCCGAATCGCTTCCAGCCCCGGAAGGTACACCACCCCCGTGACTGTACCGGGAAGTGGGACCGCCGGGCGAAGGCACCGGCGGAGAGGCCACTGCCGGAGGACTGATCCCACTCAAGGCTCCTTGTCATCAAGGACAGCGATGATCTGGCGGGCCCGCCAGACGCGATCGCGCCGTCGCCCGGTCGCCTCCTCCAAAATGCCGTACTCCTCCAGTCTCCCGACGAGGCGTTGTGCGGTTGGATAGGTCACGCTCAGGATCTGCGCTGCTCCTCGGATATCCGCGGTGAGGTGCTCAAAGAGGTAATCGACGAGCTTGTCAGGTTTCCCGGTTCTGATCTCTCTCGCCAGCATGTCCTGGTACTGCTGCTTGAGGGCGAGTAGCCGTCGGCTCCGGCGAAAGGCGTCGTTGGCCTGGAACTCGAACGCGTCGAGGAAGAACGACACCCACCCCCGCCAGTCTCCCTGCTGACTCACCCTGAGCAGACCATCTACGTAGGCATCGCGGTGCCTGAGCACATACGCGCTCAAGTCAACCACCGGGTGCTCCATCAGCTCCCACCGCTGGAGCAGGAGTGCGACGAGGAGGCGTCCGACCCGCCCGTTGCCGTGTAGGAACGGGTGGATGGCCTCGAACTGGGAATGGACCAGCGCGATCCGGACCAGCGGTGGGACGGCGCTCTCACCGGCGATGAATTGTTCGAGGGCGGAGAGGAGACCAACCAGGGCGCCGGGCGGCGGAGGGACATAGCGCGCCACCTCGATCCGGTCCCCGTGGCCTCCGATGTAGTTCTGCCGGGTTCGAATCTGTCCCGACTCCAGGAGGCCGCCGCGCACGCCTTCCAGCAACAGTTGGTGCAGCTCGCGGACTAACCCAATGGAAATGGGGAGGTCCGGCGGTTGGGCGAGGGCATACTCCAGCGCCTTGAGGTAGTTCTCCACCTCACGCACGTCGTCGGGGCGATCCTGATCGGCAATGCCGGTCGCCTCGAAGAGGGCCAGGTCCGCAATGCCGGCGCGCATGCCTTCGATCCGGCTCGACGTCACGGCCTCGCGGCGGAGAAACGGCCGCACCAGCACGTAAGGATTCGCGAGGTCCCGCACCACCTGGTCGAGGCGGCCGAGGGCGAGCATCGCCCGACCGAGCGCAGCCACGATCCCATCGTCGTAGGTGAGCCTCGGCGGCAGCGGGTGGGGAACAAAGGCGTATGCGTGCACCGGCACCATCCGGATTCCTGCTTCCAGGTCCCGCAACTGAGCCGGCGTCACCGTTTGGGGTAGGAGCACGAGGTCCCCTGGAGCGTCTGGGACGAAGTCGGCCGGTTGCATCACTGTGTCTCTCCAACCGGCCGGGAACCGATCGCTTAATTCATGAGAGGTCTTTGGAGGGATAAGAGGATGCTATTATAGATCGTGGACACTAAATTGAATAGAGGGGCGGATAGTAGAGAGTTCTACCCGCATCTTGAATAGTGCCGACCGCAATGAGGGACACCGGTTGGTGGACAGCCGGGCGTACGGCCGTGCGCCCCTACGCATGATCGTTGAATCGTGAACCGATCGGGCTTTCTTCAGAACGAGGCCATCGGAGGCTCTGGCGGTGTGCTCGCCAGAACATGATGACCAGACGGAAGGACCATCACCTCATGCCCTACGACCCGGAACGCCACCACCGCCGCTCCGTTCGTCTCGACAGGCACGACTACGCCTCCGGAACCTACTTCATCACCCTCTGCGCCCACCAACGGACCTGCCTCTTTGGGCACGTGGTCGATGACGAAGTTCTCCTCAGCCCGTTCGGTAAGATCGTGGCCGAAGAATGGCTTTGCTCTGCCGAAATCCGCCCCGAGATCGTCCTGGTCGATGTCGTCGTGATGCCCAACCACCTCCACGGCCTCGTCACGATCCTTGATCCAACTGGGTTGCCCCTCAACGCCGACGTCCACCCCGTAGGGGCGCACGGCCGTGCGCCCGTCTCAACGCACACCAGTCTCCTACCAATTACGCCGTCCCAAAGAACCACCTCAGCCAGCGGCACAGCGCTCCACCGCCGCCCACGCTCCCTCGGATCATTCGTTGCCGGCTTCAAGTCCTCCAGCACAACGCGCCTCAATGCCCTGCGCGGCACTACCGGCGCCCCAGTCTGGCAACGTGGATATCACGACCATCTCATCCGCACCGACGACGCCTTCGACCGCATCCGCGCCTACATCGCCGCCAACCCTGCCCGTTGGCACCAGGACGAGGAGAACCCCGCACACCGCCGGTAGGGGCGCACGGCCGTGCGCCCGGTTCTTCCACCGTCCACCCGAGCCAGTCCTACGCAGCGCCCGGACTATCAGTTGCCGCCTAGCGAAAGACCTCTTCCACCGGCAGCCGGAACCCCGGCAGAAGGTCGCCCCCGTCAAATGCTTCGCCTTCACCCACAACCAAAGCCGACACACCGGGACAATGCACCGTGACCGCTCGCCGCCGCGGCTCCGCCACCCAGATCAGGGAGACGCCTCCAGCCAGATAGAGGCTCACCTTCTCCTCGATATCTGCCGCGCGCTCCGTCGGAGACACCACCTCAACCACCAGGTCCGGCGCCAGAGGCATGATCCCTTCCCGCTCCGCCGCGCCCGGCAGCCGGTCCGCCTGCACGAAGGCCACGTCTGGCATCAGCACCACGTCCGGATCCCGTGCCAGCACGAACCCCGTGTCCGAACTGTAGAGCCGCCCCAGCCTCCCCTCCACGACATGGTTGCCGATGCGGCGCCCGAACTCGAAGGCAATCTCCCCGTGCCTGCCGCCCGCCGTCGCCACCCGCCGCAACTCCCCCCGAATCAGCTCCCAGCGGTCCCCTTCGGGCGCCAGCCGCTCCAGGTCCGCGATCGTCGTGAGCTTTGTCGTCGCCATAGGAGGAGCTCCCCGCCGGGTGGAAGAGACAACACCATCCGGTCCGCGAGTCGGATGCTAGCATCTGACCTGCTCCCATCCACCAAAGGGAAGTGGGCAAGCGGGGGCAGCGGGATTCAGCCTCCACCATGCGCCGGCCGCTGCCGGAGTACCCTTTCCCCCAGATGACAGAGCCGTACCACGGTGAGGTTCCTTTGCCTGGGCACCCCCTTACCGGGGTGCTGACCGTCACGGGGTTTGAACCGCGCCCGGTGGTGGCTGGAAAGCTTGGTCGGTGCGACCGCTTGCTTTCGACGTGTGAGTACCAGCAAACCCCCAGACGAACCCCCGCTTAGGAGTATGCCAGCACCTAAGCGGGGGTTCGTCCTATCTGTGTAAATTGACCAGCCGGAACCGGAAACCGGATAGTACCCCCAATGGCACAAGTATCTTGCGAATGGGGCAGAGTCAATGGGGTTTCCTGAGACGGTCAAAACGTCCGTTCGCCGGAAGTCGCACCTTCAATGCTGCCTGTGCAAGTCCTTATACGGACTCCGGATGTAGACTAAGGGAATGCCAAGACGTCTTGTGGTGCCCCCGCACCTTCCCCTCGCCGACCTGGAGGCTCGCTACCGTAGGGCGCGCGATCCAGTGACGCGCTCCCACTG
>JALYMD010000466.1 GCA_030773875.1 Chloroflexota bacterium
CTTGATAGGTCGAAGCGAGCAAGGAGCGGAGCTCAAACGATCCCGGCGCCTCGCTGTAGCCGAGCGGCAGGGCAAGGAGATCCGCCAGCGCCGTCTCACGCTCCTGCGGCGGCAGAATCTCCAACAATTCTGCCGTCGTCATCGGGCAGATACCGCTCTCGGCGATGTCGTAGGAGACCTTTGTCTCGTAGGTTGTCATCCAGCGCTCGAGCGCGAACGTCTCAATCTTCACGTCAACCTCTCCTCTTCCGCTCGTCTCCCACGGAGACGCCGTGCATCACGGCGTCTGGTGCAGAGGGTCGCTACCACGACCGGTTGCCCCCCGCGTCCTGTCTGTGCGTCTCATACCCGATGAACGGTCGTGGAATTCCTTGCCACCTCGATCACCCGCTCCACATCCCGGCGCAGTGTAGTCGGCGGGCACTGGATTAGCCTGCTTTGGGACTCGTGGCCGCGGTTGTTGTTATCGGTTCCCTGCTGTGTCGTGGCCCCACGCAGGCAGGAGCATGGCGGCCTCTTGAGGCAGCAGGGCAAACACCAGCGTATCGGCCGGCTGCCCGTCGGAAGCAAGGGAGTTATGGCGCAACCGGCCTTCGAGGACGAAGCCTACTCGTTCCGCCACTCGCCGGCTTGGCTCGTTGCGGGGGTCGCAGCGAAGCTCCAGCCGGCGGGCATCGAGGTGACCGAAGGCCAGAGCGACGAGGAGACGCACTGCCTCGCTCACGTAGCCATGGCCCGAGGCCGTGGTTCGAATCCAGTACCCGATCTCGAAGGCGCGCAGGTCCCAGTCCAGCTCGTGAAAGCCTGCCCCGCCAAGATAGCGCCCGCTCTCTGCCTCGAAGATCCCCAACGTAAGGTCCGTGCGGAGCAGCCAGTTGGCGGCACAGCGCAGGTAGTAGTCGCGAGCGTCGTCGATCGAGGCAAAGGTGTCGACCCAGGCGACCCACGGGCGCAGGTGGTCACGGGACTCGTCGACGGCGGTGAAGTGCGCCTCAGCGTCCTCAGCTCGGTAGGGACGGAGCACCAGGCGTTTCGACCGGAGCTCGTCGGGGAGATGGATGAGAGTGGGGTGACGCCCCATGATCGCTCCTGAGTTCCGAGACCATCCTCTTCATCGACAGCGAGTGATGCGGTCAGGTGGATCAGCATACGGCACTGGTCATTGGCGCAGGGCTGCGACTCTATCAGACTCCGCACGAGTGTCGTGTCACGGCGTTCGCCAACACCGCTCCAGCAGTACGCGCGACCACAAGGATCGGTTCTCGCCACAGTACAGCCACCGACATGTGCCCGGCAGTTGGACGGCTGCTACACTAGGGGCGCGTAGGGCGCAGAAGGGACGGAGAACCATGGCCATCGGAACAGTCAAGACCATTCGTGACGACAAGGGCTTCGGCTTCATCGGCCGCGAGGGAGGATCAGGTCGGGATGACCTCTTCTTCCACCGCTCGGCCGTCGACAACAACGGCTACGACATGCTGCGCGAGGGGCAGCGGGTGAGCTTCGATGAGGAGCCGGACCCGCGAGACCCGAGCCGCCGCCGCGCCGTCCGGGTTACCCCGCTGGACGACGACGACCAGATGTAGGTCTCGCTCCGGCGCGGGCAAACGCGCCATCACGCTGCCGGGCACCTGGCCCGGCACCAAGCACCGCCAGCCCTCGCACGAGTCGACGGTCCGCCACTGTGGCGGGCCGTCGCCGCTTTTCCCCCGTTTGAGTGACCTTTGCCGGATCCTGGACGAGCACTTGCGCCTCAACATCCCTTCACGCTCGCAATCCCGTCCCGCTCCACCCAGCCCGCTGAACGCACCGTGTCGCGTCCCATCTGCCGTGACCGGTCGGAAATCCCGCGGTTCGATCCCTTAGGTGGCAGAGGGCGGGAGATCATGCTCGCCTGGCGCGACGTGCCTGCGGGTCCACCCGCCTCCGCTGTCAGTCCATCATCTCTGGGGTCGCGGGCGGCGTCGACGATTCCTTCGTGACCGGCGGCTCGATTGGGATCGCGGCGTCGAAATCT
>JALYMD010000467.1 GCA_030773875.1 Chloroflexota bacterium
GTGGTGGACCCCGCCGTCCAGGTGCGGCCCCCCCTCGTACTCCGCCCGGTGCCGCCACGGCGTGCCGGAGAAGTCACCCTCCCGCGGAACAAGCTGGGAAACGCAGCGCCAGGCGACCAGGTGGACGCAGCCGATCCGGCCCTCGTCGAGCAGCGACCGCGCCAGCCGCAGGTCGTCGCGGTAAAACTAGTTCTCCGCGATCAGCACCGTCCGCTCCGGATGCGCCGCCGCCAGATCCACGAGCGCCCGGCCCTCCGCCTCGTTCGCGCCGGAAGGCTTCTCGCAGATCACGTCCTTTCCCGCTTCCAGCGCCGCCCGGGTCACCGGCTCGTTGAGCGGAATCGGAAGCGAGATCAGCACGGCCTCCACGTCCTCCCGCCGCAGCAACTCGTGGTAGTCCGCCGTGTACTCCTCCATCGCCGCGCCGCTGTATCCCGCGAAGTGCTCCGCGTTGGCCCGCTCCAGGTCGCAGAAGGCCGCCACCCGGAACCGGTCGGGCATCCGCTTCAGCGCCGGCCAGTGGAGCTTCTCCACCGCCAACCCGGTCCCGATGATGCCCAGCCGGATCGGCTCCCCGCCTCGGCCCTCGTCCGTCATGTCGTCCCCACCCCAAACCGTCGTTCGCCAAGGGTCGTTTGCGCCCGCCGGATGCGCCCGGAAGGCGGCCGCCCGGCGACCGGCGGCAACCATCGCCCCAAAGCGGCGCGACCGTCCCGCCGGGGCCACCGGGCACCGGACAGTTGCACCGACCGTGCCAATGCGAACGCCCCCCTTCCGCGCCGGGCGGGACAAGCGATTCGGCACGCCGAGACGAACCCCAGTCGCTCGCCCGGTCGTCCGTGCCAGCCCACCCGTGATCGGCCCCGTAGCGGCTGCGTCTAGGTCCGTTCACGGCGTATCATCGGGTAGGGACGACGCACGCGTTGCCCCGGCGTCCGGCAACGGCACGCCGGCACCGGCGGGAAGCCCACCCCGGCAGACGGTGTTGGTACGACATCAATCGCGCGTCGCTAGCCGACATCCGCTCCGGGCACGAACAACGAACAGCCGTCACCGGTTCGCGGCATCCGCCCTCGCGCCTACGACACCTCGTCCAGCGGCCAGATCGGCCGCGCGATCCGCCGGAACGGCAGTTGCCCCAGGTTGCTCGTCGTCAGGCCCGGCGTGTCGCACCGGATGATGGTTCCGGCCAGGGGCTCGAACCCGGCCCGGAAGTGCTGGTGCGACTTGAGTGCCACGATCCGGGAGCGCGTCACGTCGATGCCGTGCAGCCCAAACACCTCGGCGTCGAGCGTCTGCGTCCGCACTGAGGAGACGAGGACGTCGACGTTGCCGATGACGAGCCGCGCCATCGGCCCGAGGTCCACCTGGCGGCCCGCCCCCATCGGCGTCGAGTACCGGAACCGCCCGTCGGTCAGGCATTTGACGTAGGCCTGGGTCTCGATCGGCGCCCCGTGCAGGTCGTCCGTCTTCCCCCCCAGCCGCACCCCGATCGTCGTGCCGACCCCCGCCTCGTGCGCCTGGCGGGCGACCTCCGGGTCGTAGACGAATCCGAAGCAGCTCCCCTCCGCATCGGCCGCCAGCAGGGCCCGCAGCAGGTGCGTGCCGTCCCCCGGCGCCCCGCCACCCGGGTTGTCGGACACCTCGGCGATCACCACGGGCCGAGCCTCCGCGGCCAAGGCCAGCCGCACTGCCTCGTCCGCGCCGGGCAGCTCCTGCAAGAACTCCCCGCGCATCTCCCACACCCGGCGCGCCACGTCCTGCGCGGCCTCCCGCGCCAGGTCCGCGTCCCCGTCCGCGGTCGCAAGCACCGTCGTCGCGACGATGGGCACGTCCGTGTGCGGGAAGCCGTGGGCGAGCGCGCAGTCGATCATCCCCGGCTTGGCCTCCCACCCGAAGCACATCTCGTTGATCGCCCGGGCCGTCCCGTGCCTCGTCGTCGAGGGCGGGAGCACCATCCGCAGCTTCTCCAGGTGCATCACCGGCCGGACTTCGCCGTTGACGATCCTCACCGCCAGCTCCAGCGCCTCCTCGCCCCGCTCGTAGCCGTCGACGTGGGGGTACTCGTGGCAGTAGAGCAGCGCGTCGGCGTGCTCGACCATCGCCTCCGTGGTGTGCCCGTGCAGGTCGAGCGTGACCGTGATCGGCACCTCGCGCCCGACCGCCTCCCGGAGTTCCCCGAGGAACGTCCCCTCCAGGTCGTCGATCCCCTCCGCCGAGCCTGCCCCGTGCAGCGACAGGCAGATGGCGTCGACCGGCCCGGCGGCGCGGATCGCCCCGATCAGTTCGTCCCGGATCGTCTCGTACGCCCGCCGCGAGATCGTCGCCGACGGTTCGGCCGAGGTGGCGAACGTCGGGACAATCTCAACGCCGAGGCGCTCTCCTGCCGCGAGCATCCCGCCCAGGGGATCGCGCACCCCCCGGTGTCCGGCCAGAAGGTCTCCCCCCTCCTGCCAGTGGCGGGCATGGAACCGCTCGGTCTCCGTCAGGCCCGGACAGAACGTGTTCGTCTCGTGCGCAAACTCGCCAATCGCGACCCGCATCAGACTCCCCCCTCCGATCAAACCGACCCGCTCCCGAGACAATGCCCCGACGCGGCCCGCGCGTCAATCACAAGGGCGCGACGGACGCATCCCTCCTGCCCCCCAAGCGAACCGGTGCCGGTCACCAACCGGGGCAGGCGCGACCAACCGCCCAGCGACTGTCTCCGCCCTCCCTAGAAGTCGCCGCCTAAGAGCCTCCCGTTGCCGCAGGAGTCGCGGGCGCCGTGAACGCGTCGGCAATGATCCGGTACCCCGAGTCGACGGGGTGGAGGCAGTCATCCCCTCCCACCAGATCGTCGGGGCTGAGCCTGCCGTAGGTCTCCGCCACCCCGGCACCGACCTGGGCCGCCCTCTCCCGGATCAGGTCATTCAGCCCCACCGGCACTCCCGCCCCGCCCTCCAGCAGCGCGTCGGCCATCGGGGCCGCGGCCGACCGCTCACAGCCGATCAGCGCGTTGTAATAGGTCATCACGATGATCCGCGTGTCCGGCCCAGCGGCCTCCCGTAACTCGGGCAACGCCGTCGCCAGGTTCCGCGAAACCGTGGCAAACATGGCCCGCACCGCCTCAATGCACCCGGGCGTCACCCCACCCGAGCAATCCGGATACACGCCGAAGGCATCGTTGCCCCCGATATCCACGCTGATGACGTTGACATCGTTGCCTGGGTCGCCGTCCCCGTTCCGCGCCCGAAGCACCTGGAGCGCATCCGGTACCTGATCCCGGAGCAGCGTGGTCGTGGTCGCCCCCGACTTGGCGAGGTTGCGCAGCCTGAGATTCGGACACAGCGAATCGGTCTTGGGATCGCACTCCAGGTTCCTTCGCAAATCGTCGTGAACCAGGGGCACATAGCCGGTCTCATCGGGATCAGACGCCCCGACACCGGTCGCAAGGGAATCCCCGAGCGCCAGGTACAACGGCGCGAACGGTTGCTCAGGTGGGGCTGGTCGGTCCACAAGCCCCCTGATCGCGAGTCCACCGGTTCCCAGCAGCACGAGCCCGACCGCGGCGACCACACCTTTCATTTTGAGCCCCATGCGTTGTCCGTCCCCAGACACCTGGATCAGTTCCCGACCCGCTTCCCCAGCATTCCGGTGCCGGGGGCGAACCCTATCACCCAACACCCACCCCAAGACACCCCGGCCTCCATCTGCGACAATCCCCGCCCAACCGAAACCGTTGCGCGGCGCCTCCATCCCCTTCCACCCCCTACGCCGCCACCCTGTAGGGGCGACGCATGCGTCGCCCGTGCTTCAACCATCGCCCACCGCACCCCGCCAACCCAAGGAGGAGGGACGATCCCATGGCCACCACCCGCCAGGACCCCGTCGCCGACTACCGCTACGACCACGCCAAGCGCAAGAACAACCCGCCCGCCGGCCTCGCCCCCCAGGGCCGCATCGCCGAGCGCCCCGTCGAACGCTACGCCTACAACCCCCACCTCCCGCCCGTCCTCCGCTTCGACTCCACCGGCGGGGCCGACTGCCTCCCCGAAC
>JALYMD010000468.1 GCA_030773875.1 Chloroflexota bacterium
CCCTCAGCCTGCTCTACCACGCTCAGGGGCGGCACGACGTATTCGCGTTCCCCCGAGACTCGCAGCCGCACCCGGCTCGTGACCAGCGCCTTCAGTCCTGGGCAGGCCAGGAGAAGGTCAGCGACGAGTGGGGCGGCGTCAACGACCTGCTCGAAGTTGTCGAGGACGAGCAGGAGGCGCTTCTCTCGGAGGAAGGCCTTGAGTTGGTCGATCAGGGACCCCTCGCCCGCCTCCCGCACGGCCAGGGCCGAGGCGATAGTCGGGACGACGAGGGCGGGGTCAGTGATCGGGACGAGGGAGACGAACGTGACACCATCGGCAAACGCGTCGACCAGGTCGTGAGCCACGTGGAGCGCGAGGCGGGTCTTCCCCACCCCGCCGGGGCCGGTGAGCGTGACGAGGCCAACATCGGAACGCCGGAGCAACTCCACGCCAGCGGTCACCTCCCGCTCGCGCCCGATCAAGGGCGTGCGCGGCAGGGGCAGGTCCTGCAGCCGGTCGGGGGATGGCGTGTCGGACATGACGGGGCTCGGTAGGTCGACGGCGAGCGGCAGGTGGTTGCCCGCATCTTGCCGAACAACACCCATTACGTCAACCGCTGCCTTCCATCAGGCCGTCAAACAAGAGAACCACCGTGGCGACTCTGCCACGGCCGTTCAAAACGGGCGGAAGCGACGGGCTTCGCTCGCGCCGTTCCGACAGATTCCCGAGGACTCCGTCATTCTTGCCGCTCCTCCAGCCATCCTTCCGCGCTACACGGAACCGCGCCCGAGCAGCCTCTCCCCCGCGCAGACCGACGCCGTCGTGTCCGCCGTCGCGGCCGGCCGGACCCTTCGGGATGTCGCCGCCAACTTTGGTGTCTCAGCGGAGCGTGTCCGACAACTTGTCAGAGCGCGAGGGGCGCCGGCGCCCGCGGGCCGGTAATGGCGATCGTCTAGCAGTTCGACGTTGCGGCCGCCGTCGGCAATCTCCGCGCTTGGCGGAGCGTCCCTCTCGTTGCCGATCTTGCGCGAACTATTCCAACAAGGGAGGATCCCGACTGCGGAAGTTGCGGGAGGTCGCATCAGCATCCTCAAAACCCGTCCCGCTTCCACCGGCCGATCCGCATCCCCGTTCCCGATCTCAGATCTCCCTCCGCATTCGCTCCTCGCGGTCCGCGCCCCTTCCAGCGCGATGGCCGCATTCCTCGGCGCTACCACCATCGGGGTCACAACCTTACGCCCGAGCAAGAGGCCGCCACTAGTGGTGCGTCAACCTTGTTCCGCCGGGCAGGGTTGACGCTTGCGTTCCGCGCTTGCTGGTCATGAGGGCGCACGGCCCTGTGCCCCTACGAGGCACGGGTTGTGGCGATTGAGGCGTGACGGACCACTAAGGCTCTCGCCCAGACGAAGATTATGCGCTCATGGGCCGCCGATTTCCGGGTCAGCCACGAGAGTACGCAAGGTCTTCTCCGTCGCGATGGCTAGGCAGAACGACACGTGTCATAGATCAAAATCACGCCGCTGGGTTGCTCCAGTTCACGCTCGCGTGAGCGGGACGGATTGAGATCTCCCTGGTCCAGAACTTCTCTCGAGCGGCTTGATGGACATGCACACCGACCGGATCGGAACAAGTGCGGCTGTGGTAGTAGCCGCGAGAGCTTAGAACCCTACTGGCACCCCAGGATGAAGCGCCGCGCTCCGGTACTGCAGTAGTCCTGTTGCCGGCCGCCGGCCACACCCCCGATTGGTCTCCTGCCCCGGCGTCACGATGACGTCGCGCCCCCCTCCGAATGCTGTGGACAGCAGGCAGGAGCCGACGCCCGCTCTCGGTGGTAAAATCAGGGAACCGTCCGCGAAGAAACCTTTCTTGACCGAAATCGTCCCAGGTGCTAGATTCTCGTCCGTTATTCGGAGCGCGGAAATGACTGTCGACAACCTGGACCGCAGCATCTTGCAGTTGCTCCACCGCAACGGCCGCCTGCCCTACAGCGAGATTGCTCGGGAGCTCGGGTCGAACGAGGCCACGGTCCGGAAACGGGTCGAGCGTTTGCTCCGGGACGGGGTGTGCGAGATCATCGGGGTCAGCAACCCCTACCGCCTCGGCCTTGAGACGCACGTCCTCATCGGGCTCGAGGTTGATCTGCGAATGCTGGACGCGATCGCTGAGCAGCTCGCCGCGATGGAAGAGCTCAGCTACGTCGCCTGCGCGTCCGGCGAGTACGACATCGTCGTAGTGGGCGTCTTCGAGTCGGACGCCGAGTTGTACCGGTTCCTCTCTCAGAAGCTCGCGGCCATCGAAGGCATTCGCAAGACCTACACATCCCATCTGTTGCGCCTGATGCGCCGGACGTTCAACTACCGGATCCCTGCCTCCCCGCCAACGCCGGAGAACGGCGCTGGCGAGGGGCCGGGATGGTCAAGGGGACCGAACGGGAGCAGATGACCGCGTGGGGCGGCGGAACATGCGGCACCGCGCCGCGGTAATCAGCGCTAGCGAGGACGGCATGCAGCAGGCCGCCGCGACGCTTCGATCCCCGGTCCTCCGGTCACAGAGGCGCGGACCCTATCGCGCACTTCAACGGTTGCTTCGCGACAAAGTCATCCTAGCCAGCCTGCTCCTCCTGGCCCTCGTGGCGACCTGTGGGACCGTGCCGGGAGTTCTCGCACCGTTGGATCCGCACGATCAGTCGCTGCGCCATCGGCTCAAGCCGCCGCTCGCGGAGTCGCCGGAGGGGCGCTACTGGCTCGGCACCGACTCGCTCGGACGTGACGTCCTTAGCCGTGTCGTCTTCGGCGCTCGTGTCTCCATGCTCGTGGCGGTCTCAAGCGTGCTCCTGGCCGGCAGCATCGGGGTCACCCTCGGCTTGGTGAGCGGCTACTTCCGCGGGTGGATCGACGACGTTATCGGGTGGCTCACCAACGTCCAACTCAGCTTCCCGTTCATCCTCATCGCGGTTACCGTCGTCGCGGTGCTTGGGCCAGGGCTGCGCAACCTGATCCTCGTGCTGGGCGTGACGACATGGGTCGTGTATGGCCGGGTGGTGAGGGGCGAGGTCCTGGCCGCACGGAGCCGCGACTACGTCGAGGCGGCACGCGTGCTGGGCGCTGGCAACATCCGCATCCTCGTCCGCCACATCCTGCCCAACATCGTCACGCCCCTCATCATCATCACCACCTTTGAGGTGGCCCGGATCATCATCGCTGAGGCGGCTCTGAGCTTCCTCGGGCTCGGCGCCGGCGGGAGCGCGATCTCCTGGGGAACCATGATGGCCGACGGGCGGAAGGACCTCGCCACCTCCTGGTGGATCGCGACGATGCCCGGGATTGCAATCATGCTGACGGTGCTCGCGATCAACCTGCTCGGCGACTGGGTGCGTGACGAACTCGACCCCCGGGTTACCAAGGCATAAGAGGTAGGCATGCAGACCTTCGTCCTCCGCCGCCTGGTGCAGTCTGTCTTCGTCCTGTTTGGTGTCTCGCTCTTCGTGTTCGGGCTGTTGCAGCTCTCCGGCGACCCGGTAGGTCTCCTGCTGCCACCCGACGCGACGGCCGAGGATCGCCAGGTTCTGGAGCACCAGCTCGGGTTCGACCGTCCCCTCTACGTCCAGTATCTGTCCTACACGGGCGGCATCCTTCGCGGTGATTTCGGCCAGTCGCTCCGGAGCGGTCAGTCGGCCCTAACGCTGGTGCTCGAGCGCCTCCCGGCGACCATCGAGCTGGCGGTCGTCGCCATGCTGATTGCGGTCGTCGTGGCATTCCCGGTCGGCATCCTTTCGGCACTCCACCGCGGTCGCATCGTCGATCGGATCGCCATGACGATCGCCCTCCTCGGGCAAAGCATGCCGGTGTTCTTCCTCGGCATCCTGTTCATCCTGATCTTCGGCGTGCGGCTTGGCTGGTTCCCGGTCGCCGGCCGGGGTGGTCTCAGCCATCTGGTCATGCCCGCGGCGACGCTCGGACTCTACAGCATGGCGAGGACGGCTCGATTGGTGCGCTCGGGGATGCTCGACGTG
>JALYMD010000469.1 GCA_030773875.1 Chloroflexota bacterium
CCGAGGGGCTACGAGAGATCAGGCAGCCTGGCGAGTACCAGTACACGTTTGGACCCTACGCGGAGCCGATCGCGCGAGTCAAGCGCGGCGAGACGGTGGTGATCCACACCATCGATGCCTTCGGGGACCTGCTCACCAGTGAGGATCAGTCACCCTCCTCAATCCTTGGCCCATACCTCAACCCGCAGACCGGGCCCATCTACGTCGAAGGTGCGGAGCCGGGGGATACCCTGGCGGTGACGATTGAAGCGATTGAGCCCGCCCGCGACTGGGCCGTCTCCTGCCTGGTTCCCTACTTCGGCGGCCTCACCTCCACGCGCTTTACCGCAACCCTCCAGGATCCGCTTCCGGAGAAGGTCTGGCTCTATAAACAGACGGCGGACGGCGGATTCGCCTACAAGGACCGTTGGGAGATTCCCTGGGCGCCCTTCTTTGGGACCATCGGCACCGCGCCCCACATCGAGGCGATCGCCTCTCTTGCTCCGGGTGCCCACGGTGGCAACATGGACGTGCCGGACGTCACCGTCGGCAACACGGTCTATCTGCCCGTCCACCACCCCGGCGCCCTCTTCTACACGGGAGATGCCCATGCCGCCCAGGGCCAGGGCGAACTGTGCGGCGTGGCCCTGGAGATCGCCGCGCGCGGCACGTTCACCTTCGACGTGATCAAGGGGCAGGCGATCGAGTGGCCCCGCATCGAGTCGCCGGACGCGATCATGGTCGTCGGCAGCGCCCGGCCAATGGAAGACGCGGCCCGAATTGCCTACTCGGAATTGATCCGTTGGATGGAGACCGAGAACGGATTCGACCGCCTGGACGCCTACCAGCTCCTCTCTCAGGCGGGAGGGCTCTACGTGGGTAACATGGTCGATACCAACTACTCCCTCGTGGCCAAGTGCCCCAAGCGATACCTACCGAGACACCGCGAGGGCAGCGGGCAGCCGGACACCCCGCCGGAGGTGGGGGTGTAGTCGGGCCGGGTGTCACCCGATCCTGCCTGCTTGACGGCATATTCAGCAGGGGGAAAGGGCAACAGGTCGCGTCTTACGGTGACAGCCGCTCGATCCGCCAGCCTCCCTCGTCAGGACGGTAGCGAAGACGGTCGTGGAGGCGATTGGGCCGGCCCTGCCAGAACTCGAAACTCGTCGGGCTGAGGCGGAACCCTCCCCAGTAGTCGGGGAGCGGCACCGTCGTGCCCGCGTACTCGGCCTCCAGACGGGCGAACTCATCCTCTAGCGCAGCGCGGCTCGGCACGACCTGACTCTGCCGTGAGACCAGCGCGCCGATCTGACTGCCGATCGGACGAGTCCGGAAGTAGCGCTCTGTCTCCTCACGGCTCATGCGCTCGATCGGCCCGGTGAGACGGACCTGGCGCTCCAACTCTTTCCAGTAGAACAGCAGCGCAGCACGAGGGTTGTCCAGCAGATCGCGTCCCTTGTGGCTCTCGTAATTGCTGTAGAAGGCAAAGCCCCGCTCATCGAAGCCCTTAAGCAGCACCGTACGAGCGGACGGCATCCCATCCAGCGATGCCGTGGCGAGGGTCATGGCGTTGGGCTCCTCGATTCCCGCCGCTTGCGCCTCCGCGAACCAGTTCCCGAACTGGCGGAAAGGGTCGGGATCCACCAGTGCCTCATCCAGCCCGGCTCGACGGTACTCTCTTCGCAGATCGGCAACCGACATACTCTGCTTGCTCCAAGAACTCGTCACCACCGTCGCGCCCCGTCCGATCCGGCACCCGCGAGCCCCCTATCCAGGCAGCAGGCAGTATACGGGCGCTCTCCGATGGACTCGCCTACGCCGGCTCCAGCCACTGGCCGGACCAAAGCCTCATCCCCTCATGGGAAGGCAGCGCCGCGAGCAGCTCAGCCACCGTACGGTGCAGCCTCGGGTGGATTAGACCAGGTGCGAGGTTGGCCAGCGGAATAAGGACGAAGGCTCGCTCGTGGAGCCGTGGGTGGGGCAAGGTGAGATCCGGGTCGTCCAGCACGTCGTCGTCCACCAGGAGGAGATCCAGATCGAGTGTGCGTGGAGCATTCGCGAACGACCGGACGCGGCCAAGCTCGCCCTCGATCCTGAGCAATTCATTGAGGAGGGCATTCGGGGGCACCAGTGTGCTGAGCTGGACGACCGCGTTGAGAAAACGCGGCTGGTCAGCATAGCCGACGGGTTCGGTCTCATAGAGCGGTGAGACGGCCTCGATTTCGCCAAGAGTGGTGATCCAGCGGACCGCCGAGCGCAGGGTCGCCTCCCGATCGCCAAGGTTGGCCCCGAGCGCGACGTATGCCGTCGCCACCCCTAGATCTGACCCCGTGTTCCACGACCGTCGAGCCAGGTCCGCTCCTCAGTTGGCACACCGCGCACCACCGCATCCGTCATCCGAGCCACCCGCGCCATCGCGCGGGCATCATGGACACGGACGATGTCGGCGCCGTGGGCTATGGCCAGAGCCACAGTGGCGGCGGTGCCCTCCAGGCGATCCCCTTCCGCCACGCCGAGCACCCGCCCGATCGTACTCTTGCGGGATGTGCCAGCGAGGATCGGCCGCCCCAGCACTCGCAGTTCGCCAAGCCGGCGCAGCAGCTCCAGGTTCTGCCGCCAGTCCTTGCCGAACCCGAAGCCGGGGTCAACGATCAAGCAATCCCAGGAGACCCCAGCGGCCAGCGCCCGATCCAAGCGTCGCGCCAGTTCCCGGACAATGCTTGTCAAGAGGTCCCCCTGCCCGTCCGGGGGCAGATCGTGCATCACGATCACTGGCACCCCCGATCGGGCCACGACCGCCGCCATGTCCGGATCCGCGGTAAGGCCCCGCACATCGTTCACGAGGCTTGCACCGGCTTGAAGGGCCGCCTCCGCCACAACGGCCTTGCTGGTGTCGACGGAGATGGGCACGTCGACGCGGGAGGC
>JALYMD010000470.1 GCA_030773875.1 Chloroflexota bacterium
TGCAGACCAACCTCCAGATTTTGACGAACGTGCTCGAGTTTGGCCTCGACCCACAGAGTGCGATCGAAGCGCCTCGCTTCACGGTGGGCGACCAGTTGGACGTGGGGAATCCAACGGTCAAGATCGAATCACGCGTGGGCGAACGGGTCATCAAGGAGCTTCGGGATCTCGGACACGACATTGAGGTGATCGGCCCGTGGGAGTCGGGTGGGGCGGTGCAATTGATTGCGCGCGATCCGGCGAGCGGCATGTATCGGGGGGCTACGGAGGTTCGGCGCCCTGGTAACACCGTCGTCGGCATGTAGCTCGACGCGCCGTGCGAAAAGATGTGGTCGTTGTCACCTATCAGGACGGCTGCCGCCCGAAGTCATTGATGGGGCGCTGGGAAATTCGCGACAGCGGACAGCAAAGTCTCCTTCCTCTCATCCTGGAGAGTCGTGGAGGGCTGTTTATCATGTAGCTATCCCAGTCTCTGGGTCAGCCAGGGGTAACGGGTCGTGTGGCTGTCCCCTCCGCCGTGTAGCCAAGTTTGTAGCCAAACCCGTGGACTACCATGGACTGCAAGAGATCAAAAGGAGCAAAAAGGTCCAGCGTCCACGGCTAGATGGACGTCTACGGACTCTACAGGACGGCGTGTACTCGAACTCTGGATCAGGTAGTTGGGGTTCGAATCCCTGCACCCCAGCCCAAGAAAAAGCCCGAAACAACGGGCGAAACGACGAGGGGCGGTCGGGTCATCCGGCCGCCCCTCGCTGCTTGTGTAGTCGAGCCCGCTGCTGAACGCCAAGGGGTGGCGGGTCGTGCTGCCGCTATCCCATACCGGACAGAACGAGGGCCATCCTCTTCGCCGACGTATGGTAGGTCTGGGGCAGGACGCGGATAGAGATGTCTAGGGTGTTGGACAGGTGAGCTTTCCTTAGAGTGGAGCGGACCACCGCGATCGGCACTGGTGCACAATCAGGAGCGACGCTCGGTAGTGGAGAGTGCCCGCGTCCCGTCCATTTGCTTCCGGGGAAGCCCCGCATGCACCTGAAGGACGACCTCCACTGCGTCAGGCCCGCATTGGAGGGGATCCAACCCGACGTCGAACAGAGACACTGAATAGCAGTCGGGTGAAAAAAGGTCGTTCGGCCGGTGGGGCCGGCGCAAACCCGCCTCGAACGAAGCGAAGACCGACGACGGATGGGTGATAGAGTAACGGAGTATACCCATGGCGGCGGAGCTCGCTCTGGTGGCTATCCGCGCCCCCCTTTGGGCAGGGCTCGTGGAACCGCCACTGACGGACCTCGCCCAGTCGATGCACCGAAGAATGGCGGAACAGGCGTTGGACCTCCTGTAGAAGACAATCAACGGCGCACACGTTGACCAGCAGCATCATCGTCACCTTCGAGTTCGGGTGGTCCGTCTTGCGGAACCCGAGTCAGGCAGGCATCCTCCACTCCTCGACGAGCCTTTTCCCTTTGAGGGCGCCAAGCCCCACTCCGTCACCTGAGGGACACATGGATATGAACGCCGGGCTCTCCCCCCTGCGGGGCCTCGCCAAGTTGCGTGATGTCCGCACGCGGCGCTTCTCGAGCTTCGACCGGACCGGCGGCAACGACGACCGCCTTCACGTCGAGCCGGGCGAGACAGTTACCCTCGCCGAGGTCGAGGGCGCCGGCATCGTGACCCACATCTGGTGCACGATCGCCTGCGAAAGCTCCCTGTATCTCCGGAAGATCGTGCTTCGGGCCTACTGGGATGGCGAGGAGACGCCGAGCGTCGAATGTCCCGTGGGCGACTTTTTCGGGATGGGACACGGCCGCACCACGAACTATGCAAGCCTGCCGCTTCAATGTAGTCCCCAGGACGGCAAGGCCTTCAACTGCTACTTCCCGATGCCCTTCGAGCGCGGGATGCGGATGACCATCGAGAGCGAGTGCGAGGAAGACGTTCTCTTGTACTACTACGTGGACCTCGAGCTGCACGAGCGCCTCGAACAAGGACTCGGCCGGTTCCACGCCCAGTGGCGGTCCGAGATGCCGGCGGCGCACCCCGAGGCGGACCTGTCGAACGAAGCCTTCCTCTTCGGCGGCGTCAACATTGAGGGCCGCGACAACTACACCATTCTCGACGCGACCGGTCATGGGCACTACGTCGGCTGCCTGCTCTCGGTCTACTCGCTGCGGCGGTCGCCGCTGTGGGACTGGTACGGAGAGGGCGACGACATGATCTTCGTGGACGGCGAGCCTGGCCTCCTTGCACCAGAGGCAGGCCGGCGGCCGCAGCTCGCCGACGAAGAACCGCAAACATCGACCGGACCTCGACCCGGGTCCCGTGAAGGCGCCAACGATGCGTGGCCGCCAACCCTGCATGGGACCGGCACCGAGGACTACTTCAATACCGCCTGGTGCCCCAACCAGGAGTACTCCGCCCCCTACCACGGGATTATCGCCGGCGGCGGGCCGAATTGGACGGATCCAGTCACCCTCTATCGCTTCCACGTCGAAGATCCGGTCGTGTTCAAGCGGTCCATCCGGGTCACGATCGAGCATGGACACGCCAATCGTCGGGGCGACGAGCTTTCAAGCACCGCCTTTTGGTACCAAGCCGAGCCGCATGCCCCTTTTCCCGCCCTGCCCGTCGCGAAAGATCGTCTGCCGGTGTATCGGCGCACCTGGGAGCAGCGATGACGCCGGCCGGTTTTCGTCATCGTGGCGAAGACACCGGGCAGGCGCCACGCCCCGCCTTGCCCGCACGGCGTTCCAAAGTGTAGGTATAGGCACCCGTGAACTGCCGTCCCAACGCGGGGGCCAGCGGACAGCATTAGGCACCCAGCTGGCAGCCACGGGTTGGGACGAATCGGGAACCATCCCGGCCCCTGATCTCGGCCGGCCCCGGGAAGCGGCAACGGGGCGTGACGTCGGCTCGCCAACGTCGTGAGGAGAATTCCGACTCCTTTTTGCTCACGCCGTTGTAGATTCCGCATTGACGGCGCCGTAAACCATGTCACGACGGTGGACACGAAGTCGCCCATCGTCCCCCTGTACTATGGAAGATTGGCCAACTGTGCCCTGTTTTACAGCGAGCCCCAGGTCCTCCACTAGGATGGTGGAGGCTGGGTAGCCGGCTATCGATCAGCAGTGACCGAGCATGAGTCGGAAGGAGAGGGTGGGTGTCCGCTGACAAGGAGCAAGCCCAGGCAAGCGATCAAGCCGACAAACAGGACGACGATACCCACCAGCCGGAGGTCGAGGGCTACTCGGCCCACGCGGTCGAGCGTCTACAGTGATTCATTGCCGCCGATGAGGCACATGGTCGGGGTGGTCGGGCGGAATTAGGACAGGGAACCGGCAGCGAGCAACGAGCCAGACGGACGAGGGCACCCGGGATCACCCGGGCGGTGCCTGAACTCTATCGACCACCTGCCCCATGATTCGAGCCGCCCGGCTTTGACCGGCTCATGGGGATGATCCGACGCTGGCGGGAGCCGCGCGAGGTGACGCGAGCGATCCTCCGAGAAATCGACGGTTCCCGCTTGAGGAACCGCGGCAAAAGACCTTGAGGCTGCCATGCAGCCGCAACCCGCTTCGGTGGCAACGGCGCCGTCCGCCGACGGACCACTCCGGGCGAACTTGGCCGTGGAAGTCGGCTAACCGTCGAAAGCGATTTGTCGACCTTCAAGAAGTATTCGCTCCCGTTGTGCCTCAGCCACCTGTGGACGCCGCGGGCGAGAGCGGACGGATGACTCCGCCCGCGACGGTGGCGCGCGGAAGCTCATCCAACCCAAAGCCCGTCAGGGAGGAGGCGTCGGTCGCCGTGACGAAGACTTGAGATCCGACCTGGCCCACCGCCTCCACAAGCAGCCCGCGGTGCCGTTCGTCCAATTCCGACAGCACGTCATCCAGCAGCAGGACCGGAACGTCACCCGCCTGCTCCCGCATCAAATCCGCCTCGGCCAACTTAAGGGCTACGACGGCCAGGCGCTGTTGACCCCGCGACCCATACGCAGCCAGGTCGACACCACCGATCGCGAACTCCGCATCGTCGCGGTGTGGACCGACGAGGCTCGTTCCTCGCCGCAGCTCCTCTCGACGCGCCTCGCGCAACTGCTCCTCGTAGCCGCGGGAGACGATGGCCTGCAACGTCGAGAAGTTCCCCCGTGGCCCTTCCTCCGACGGCCACCCCTCGCTGGTAAGGTTGCTTCGATAGGAGAACCGCAGATCCATCTGACCTGAGAGCCAGTGAAATCGGCCAGCGGCGAGGTCACCCAGCCGCCGTAGCATCCTGAACCGGCAGGCCGCGAGGTGGGAGCCGAAGGCAACAAGCTCCTCGTCCCAAAAGGCGAGTTGCGCCTCGGCCGCTCGAAGATCGAGCCGCTCCTTGGCCAACGACCGCAGAAGACTGTTTCGCTGCACGAGGATCCTGTTATACCGGGAAAGGGAGCGCAGGTACCGGCCATCTAACTGGGAGATCGTGAGGTCGAAGTAGCGCCTCCGGCCGGCAGGTGGACCGGACACCAGGGCGAGATCATCCGGAGCAAAGAGGACCGCCTTGAGGACGCCAACCGCGTCCATTG
>JALYMD010000471.1 GCA_030773875.1 Chloroflexota bacterium
CGGTGCGGGACTTGGCCTCGAGCTTGGCGAGGATGGCCGTGACGTGGTTGTCGACGGTGCGGGGGCTGACAAAGAGGGCCTCGGCGATCTCCCGGTTGGAGCGCCCCTCGACGAGGAGGGCGAGGACCTCCAGTTCGCGAGGGGTCAGGCCAGTGCCGCGAGCGGGATCGGGTGAGGCTGACGGCAATGCTTGAGCCATGTAGGCCGCCTCGGCGCGGGCGGTTTCGCGGGACATCTGATGTCCCGCTTCCCACGCGGCGGCGAAGGCCGTCTCTCCCAGCGCCACCCGCACCGCTTCCACATTCGTCGCGTGGACGCGCTGTTGACCCGGCACGGGAACCACGCCCAGCCGCTCACGTTCAGCCTCAGCTGCCCCGAGCAACCGCGCTGCACGCTCGTTCTGACCGCTCGCGATGGCGATGGCGCCGAGCCCTTCAAGACACCAACGGAGGCCCCACACGTCCCAGGTCAACCCCAACCGCTCCTGCCAAAGCGCCGCCGCCCCCGCGTAGTCGCCCCGCTTGAGCGCGACCTCTGCTAGGCCGCTCTGGACCAGCGCTGGACCGTAGCGGTGGCCCTCCGCACGGCACCGGGCAAGGGACTCATTGAGCAAACGCTCCGCCGTGTTGAGGTCACCACAAACTGAGGACAATTGGCCGGCGTGGTACATGGCATGGGCGGTCCAGTAAGGCTGGTTGGTTGGCAGGAGCAGCTTCAGCGCCTCCTGGTGCAATGTCAGCGCCCGTGCCGGCTCGCCTCGGTCCTCCGCTACGAAGGCGAGCAGATAGAGCGCCTTGGCGGTCATGAGTCCATCCCCGATCGAACGGCTGAACCCGAGACTCTCCTCAGCGAGAGCCTCGGCGCGCCGGTGGTCGCCTAGGGAACGAGCGAACCATCCGGCCTCCCACCCGGCGGTCGCGCGGAGAGCAGGGGAAGCCCCGTCGCAGACGGCCACAGCGCGGTCGGCCCACGCCCGCCCTTCGGTGAGATACCCGCGCATGTGCCAGTACCAACGCAGCCCCACCACTAGCTGAAGGAGGAGCCTCTCTTCACGACGATCGACGGCCCAGGCCAACGCCGCCCGTAGGTTGTCCTGCTCAGCGTCCACGTGGGCAAACGCCAAGGGCGGATCGGACACGTCGAGGACGGGCGCGGCCACGTCCTCGGCGAAGGCGGCAAAGTGGGCCGCATGTCGGCGCCGCACGACATCCGCCTCGTCGCTCGCTTCTAACTGCTCCAGACCGAACTCCCGAACGGTCTCCAACATCAGGTAGCGCGGCTCCCCGTTCGGGCCGTCCTCCTGCCGCAGCAGGCTCTTGTCCACCAGGGACGCCACACCCTCCAGGACGGAGGTCGAAGATTCGAGAGGTCGAGGAGTCGAGGGGACCAGCGCGTTCTCCTGGGCTTGACTTCCCGACGGCTCGACTTCCCGACTAACAGCCTCTGCCGCCTCCAGAGTGAACCCGCCGACGAAGACGGCGAGGTGCCGGAAGAGGACTTGCTCGGCGGGTGAGAGCAGGTCGTGGCTCCAGGCGATGGCGTCCCGCATCGTATGTTGACGATTGGGTGCGTCCCGCGCGCCGCCGGTCAGCACCGGCAACCGCCGCTCCAGACGGGCGAGCAGCGCGGCCGGGGGAAGGTGGGCGACCCGAGCCGCCGCAAGCTCAATAGCTAGTGGCAAGCCATCCAAGCGCTGCACAATCTCGGCAACGGCGGCGGAATTGGCCTCCGTAAGAGCAAAGCCGGCCCGGGCGGCTCGGGCGCGGGCAACGAAGAGCCGGCTCGCATCCGCGTCAGCGAGAGCCTCAAGCGTAGTGGGGGTGTTGCGGCCGGGCAGGGCTAACGGCGCCACGGGGTAGACATGTTCCCCGGAGAGGCGCAACACCACCCGGCTGGTCGCCAAGACCGTCAGGCCGGGAACCTCAGTCAGAACATCACCGACCATCGGGGCGGCTTCGACCACCTGCTCCAGGTTGTCCAGCAGGAGCAGCAGCGTCCGGTCGCGCAGGACGCTTCCGAGTTGCTCGGCGAGCGGCCGATCAGAAGCCTCCCGCACCCCGAGCGCATGGCCAATAGTGGGCAGCACCAGATTCGGGTTCGTGATCGGGGAGAGATCAACGAAGACCACACCATCGGGGAACGCGTCGGCAAGCCCCGACGCCGCCTCGATGGCGAGCCGCGTCTTGCCCACGCCGCCAGGGCCGGCCAGGGTGAGGAGTGGAACGTCGTCGCGGAGGACGAGGGACCGGACCTCACGGATCTCCCGTTCGCGCCCGAGCAGCGGGGTGCGTCGCAGGGGCAGCCGGTGGATGGGATCGGCAATCGTCGCGCCGGGCATGGCGAAGACTCGGTCGGTCGGCGACAGACGCACACGGATGCAGCTTCTCGATCATGCCGGACCGCAGGGGTTACGTCAATCTCCCCCGAACGGCGGAACGGAGGCCGATGCGCGGACCTCGTGCTGCGGCATCTCGCTTCAGGTCCGGCGAGGTATCGCTGACCAACTACCCGCGTCGGGCAGAGACGACACGCCGGTGTCGCGCCACCTCTTCTCCGATGCATTCACTACTTTGTGACACTTCTGCCACTGGCTCGACGCATCGCTGCCCTACCCTGACGTCACCCAGGGAAGGCGGAACCGTGCTCTCCCGACGGGATCAAGGGCATTTCCCAGAGTCCTCGTGGAGCCCGATCGTCGTCGGATCCGAGCACGGGGCTCAACCGCCGCGCTGAGACCGTGAAGCCGGGCAAGCCCGGCTGAAGAACAGGTTGCCGGATATCACCGCGCGAGTGGACGAACAGGGGCGCCGGATTTTTCGCGGGGCTGGAGAGCGTCGCGTGCTTTCGGGGCATTTCGTTACCGAGGAGCAAGGAGCATGGTTGGGCATGTGCGCCCGGCTTTAGGGTTGACACGAGGTAACCCCTTCGCGCCGTTCGTCATTGGAACACTGGTGGTGACAGGGCTTGCGGCCGCTGGCGTGCCGGTGGCGCTCAGCCTCGGGGCTTACCCGATGGTGGTCTGGACGCTTGCCGTCACAGCTGGTTCGGTTCTCGCCCTCTTTCTTGCCGTCTTCGTCGTCGCGGCGCGTCGGGGGGCGCGGGACGTGAGCCGCCTGCGCGCTGGCGAGGTCTGGACGCGGTGGCGCTACGACACGACCACCGCCGAGCGGCTGGTGGAGCGGGAACGCTCCCGCACCCGGACTTCGGCCCGGCAAACGGCCCGGTCAGGGCTCCTCGCTGGCATCGTCGCCGGTGTCAGCGCGGGCTACGGGTCAGGTAGCCCGGCGATTGGCGCGATCCTTGGGGCTCTCTACGGAGGCGTTCTGCTTCTGCTCGCCGCTGTCTGGTACGTGCGGAGTCGACAGGAGGAGGGCGACCCCGTCGACCACCTCGGCGAGGCCGTCATCGGGCCGGGCGGGCTCGACATCGGGGGCCGCTACGCCTCGCTGCGCGGCGCCAAGGTGCAGGTGCTGGGCGTGGAGATGCGTCCCGGTCAGCCATCGGTGCTGAGATTTGACCTGCTGCGTGAGCGGAGAACAACCGCCGACGATTGGTGGGAGTTCTCCCACCGGTACTGGGCCAAGACGTACGAAGAGGTCGCGATCCCGGCTGGGCGGGAAGCCGAGGCCGGGGTGCTGGTAGACCGCTTCCGACAGGAGTTCAACCTGAAAGCGTGAAGGGACCGGGGAACGTCACCCGGAACGAGCCGGGATGGCCGCCGGACCAAGCACCGGACGCTATCTCCTGCGACCTGGGGGGACGTCGAAGGCGTAGGTTTCGCCGTGGGCGAGGTAGCGGACGCGATCGGTGAGACCGGCCGCCTCGACCTCCTTCTGGAAGTCCTCCAAGGGTGACTTGAAGACGGTGTAGTCGTTGTAGTGGATGGGGATGGAGAGGGCGGGGTCGACGATCCGGATCGCCTCCACGCCCTGCTTGCCATCCATGGTGACGAGGACGCCGTAGGCGCGGGTGCCGCCGAGGTGGAGCAGCGCGAGGTCGATGTCCGGGAAGCGCTCGGGGATCTCTTTGAGGCGCTTGAAGACCAGGGTGTCGCCGGTGACGTACATCCGGAACGCCGTGCCTCCCGCTGCCGGGCCGAACTCCAGGACGCTGCCCATGACGGGCGGGAGCAGCTTGCCGAGGATGCCGGGGCCGTGGGTGCCGGGGACGGCGGTGATCCTCAGCCGCGACTCCCCCTTTGTTGCAGTGAGGGTCTCCCAGGTCTCTAGCTCCTGGACCGCGACGAAGCCCTGACCGCGCAGGGCGACGGCGCCGTGGGCGTTGGTGACGATCGGCAGGCGACAGTCCAGGTCGCGCTGGACCAGGCGATCGAAGTGGTCCTCGTGGAAGTGGGAGAGCAGGACGAGGTCGATCGGGGGCAGGTCGGCGAGGTCCAGCGCGGGGTCGGTCAGGCGGCGGGAGCTGAGCCCGTAGCCGAGGCGGGCCTTCTCGTGGCGGTGGAGGAAGTTCGGGTCGGTCAGGATCGTGAAGCCGGCGTAGCGGAGCAGGACCGTCGCCGTGCCGATGAAGAAGACCGAGCCGGTCGTAAGATCGCTCCCGCCGTCGCCCGGAGCAAGCACCAGTTCTCGTGATTGAGCCGCCACCCTATCCCCCCCTCTGTCGCCAGCGAGGGGAAGCACGGGGCGTGCCAGAAGATCGTCCTGGATGGACGAGGCGGAACGGCGACTACTCCCAGATCCCGCCCGGGCTAGCTTCGTGTGTCCAGCATCCGCAGTCGGTCGGCCACCAACTCTGCAAGATGGCAGACCTGGAGGGGGCGGCCGGCCGCGTCGCAGCCGCCCCGGAGGTGCATCAGGCAGCCCTGATTGTCGGAGAGGAGGAGGGGGGCGCCGGTTGCCTGGGCGTTGTCCAGCTTGCGGTTCATGAGGCGTTCGGCGACCTCCGGGTACTCGAAGCTGAAGGAGCCGCCGAAACCGCAGCAGAGGGTGTTTTCGGCCAACTCGCGCAGCTCGCAGCCGAGCACGTCCCGGAGCAACCGCCGCGGCTCCTCCCGCAGGCCGAGGGCGTTCAGACCCTGGCAGGAGTCGTGGTAGGTCACGGTCTGCGGCTCGCCGGTCGCGAGGCTGCCGGCCGGCATATCGGCCACGCGGTGGAGGAAGGAGGTGAAATCGGTGACGCGGGCGGCGAGAGACGCGGCGCGGGCGTGCCAGGAGGGCTCGCCCCGGAAGAGGTGGTCGTAGTCCTGGGTGAGGGTGGCGACGCAGCTTGCGCTGCCGGAGAGGATGAGGTCGGCGCGGACCCGTTCCAGGGCGCAAATCGTCTGGCGCGCCATCCAGCGGGCGTGGCGGTCGTCGCCGGAGTTGTTGGCGGGCAGGCCGCAGCAGTGGAGGCCGGCCGGGTGGACGACGTGGGCGCCGAGAAGGCGCAGCGTCTCCACGATCGCTTCCCCCTGCTCGGGGAAGAGCCGATCGGTCATGCAGCCGGGGAAGAGGGCCACGGTGAGACCGGCGGCGCCGTTGGGCACCACCGGCGGCCGGGCGGGAAGCATCTCGCCGGCGCGCATCCGGTCCCGAAGCGGGCGGCGGGCGAGGGCGGGAAGGCTGCGCCAGCGGGTTTGGCGGCGGAGCAGCGGCGCGCGGCGGGCGCGGACAAAGGGGCCGCCGCGGGTGAGCGGCAATTGTGCGCGGCTGCCGGCACGGGTGAGGAAGTCGAAGCTGCGCGGGCGGGCGTAGGCGGCAAGCACCACCTTCTTGGCGACCGGCAAGCCCTTGGCCGCAACCACCATCTTGCGGACGTCCAGGATCTGGCGTGGGAGGGGGATGCCGGCCGGGCAGACGGTCTCGCAGGCGTTGCAGGAGACGCAGAGGCTCTGGGGTCCGGAGGCGGCATCCAAACCGTGGTGGAACGGGGTCACCACCAGCCCGATCGGGCCGGTGTAGATGTGGCCGAAGACGTGGCCGCCGACCTCGCGGTAGGGCGGGCAGACGTTGGCGCAGGCGGCGCAGCGGATGCAGTGGAGCGCCTCGCTGAACTCCGGCCGGGCGGCCATCGCACGGCGGCCGTTGTCGACGAGGACGATGTGCATCTCGTGGCCCGGCGTGGGACCGGTGATGAAGGTGGTGTACGACGTGAGGCGCTGGGCGGTGGCGCTGCGGGCCAGGAGGCGGATCTGGGTCATCGCGTCGTCGAAGGTAGGCACCAGCTTCTCGATGCCGGCCAAAACCACGTGGACGGGTGGCAGGGAGGAGCAGAGGCGGCCGTTGCCCTCGTTGGTGACCATCATCACGGTGCCGCTCTCGGCGATGAGGGCGTTGGCGCCGGTGACGCCCATGCCGGCGGCGAAGAAGACCTTGCGCAGCTCGT
>JALYMD010000472.1 GCA_030773875.1 Chloroflexota bacterium
GCGCTTGACCGCCCCCCGCGCCAGCAGCGCCGCCCCGGCGTCAAGACGGCGCAGATCGGCTTGCCGCCCCGCTCGACTCGGAGGTGGAGCTTGGTCGAGAAGCCGCCGCGGGAGCGGCCGAGGGCCTGGTCGCCACCCCCTTTTTGGCCCCCGCCGCGTCCGGGTGCGCCCGCACGGTGGTGCCATCGAGGAAGTGCAGCGTCCAGTCCAGCGTGCCGGTCGCGTCGGCGTCGGCCTGGAGCGCGGCCAGGACCCGGTCCCAGACGCCGGCCCGCTGCCAGCGGCGGAAGCGCGAGTACACCGTCTTCCACGGTCCAAAGCGCTCGGGCAGGTCGCGCCAGGGCACGCCGGTGGCTAGGCGCCAGAGGATGCCCGCGACGACCCTCCGGTCGTCGGAGCGCGGGCGTCCGCGGCCGCACGGGGGCGGCGGGAGCAGTGGGCGCAGCCTCGCCCATTGGGCGTCGGTCAGGGCGTGTCGGTCCATGCAACCAAGGGTATCCCATTTTGCCGACAGGCCCTAGTGGTCTTGGGCGGGTGGCCAGAGCCGGCCGCCCCAAAAGCGGATCGTTACGCCCCTGGAGTGGCGACTCCCTCATCGGGATCTTCCGGGAGGATCTCCTCGTCGATCAGATAGCGACCGCCCTGCTCCGCCATGACGAAGAAGACGCGCTGGGGCCCCTCAGTTGGGTGGGCCTGACGGATGAGCACGGCAATCCGGCCGTCCGCGAGCATCCGGATGTCCTCAGTGGCGATGAGGCCGATCTGGGCTGCGGGATCGAGCGGCGTCGGCGGCGCCGCGAAGGTGTCAAGTTGCGCCTGGGAGAGCACCCCTTCAACGGCGAGGCGGGCGACGTAGGTATCCGTGTGAAGCGCAAGGTAGCGGAGGGTGTCTCCGGCGTTCAGGCAAGCAAGGGTCTCCCGCACGGTCGCCGTAACCTCATCGACCGCGTCTGCCTCCGCGGAACTGCCTTGCGGCAGCACGAACGGTGTTTCCAGGGCAACGGGCGAGGCAGCCGGAGTTGCTTCCTCTACGGCTGGCGTGCCCAGAATCTGCTGAACGTTCTCGATTGTACGGGGTTCCACAGCGCACAGTGTCGGATCGAGGACCTCCGGCGTGGCACCAGTCGACACGGCACCCGGCGGTGTGGCTGCAGGCGAGGCATCCTGGGCCGCTAACTGGGCGAAGCTGATGGAGAGGAGGGCGAGTACCGAGGCGACGAGCGCGATCCCGAGGCGCATGAGCAGGGTCCTCCTAAGGTGATCGATGCGTTCTGATTGCGACCGTCGCGTGGATCGTGTCTGTGCCAGACGGTGTTGCACGGCGCATGCCGCGCGGTCCCCAGGTGTTTTTCCGGTCGATCCGATTACCGGTTTCGGGATTCCTATGTGGCGCCTTGCTTGTGAAGGTCTTGCTGCTCCCGGGCGAGGCGCTGCCGGAGCAGGACGAGCACCGCGGCTTCCTCCGGCGGAAGATCCTTCAGGTCTTCCAACTCCTCCTCCGCTCGTTCCTTGAGCGTCTGACGCATCGAGCCGTCCATGTATCCCTCGATGATGGCCGGGTGGACGTAGGACTTGCGGCTGATCGCGCGGGTGTTTCCGAGGCGAGAAGCGACCGCTTCGATTGCGGCGACGACGTTTCGCTTGGCATGGGCCTCGGAGTCGAACTCGCCGAACTCTTGCAGGGCTTGGGCGGCGAGGACGGTCCCCGCCCAGGTCCGAAAGTCCTTGGCGGTGAAGTCCTCGCCGGTGATCTCCCGCAGGTACTCGTTCACATCGCCGGAGTCGATCGTCTGTCGCTCCCCGTCCTCGTCGATGTACTGGAACAGCTCCTGACCCGGCAGATCCTGCGACCGACGGACGACCGCGGCGAGACGGCGGTCCTTCAGATCGACGGTGTGCTCGACGCCACTCTTGCCCCGAAAGTGGAAGTGGATCTTGGAGTCCTGCACATCGACGTGGTCGTCGCGCATCGTGGTCAGGCCGAAGGACTCATTGGTGCGGGCATACTCCTCGTTGCCGACGCGGATCAGGGTCGCTTCCAGGAGCCGGACCACGGTGGCCAGCACCTTCTCTCGCGGCAGACCCCGACGGGCTAAATCCTGGTTCGTGCGCTCGCGAATCCGCGGGAGAGCACGCCCGAAGGCCATCATCCGCCCGTATTTGGTCTCGTCCCGGATCTCCCGCCAGCGCGGGTGGTAGCGGTACTGCTTGCGTCCCTTGGCATCACGCCCGGTCGCCTGAATGTGGCCGAGGGGATCCGGACAGATCCAGACGTCCTTCCAGGCCGGGGGGATACCAAGCCCCTTGATGCGGTCCAACTCCGCGCGGTCACGGATCGGCGCGCCATCGAGCCCCAGGTAGCTGAAGTGCTTACCGGCGCGCCGCCGGGTGATCCCAGGTCCTGTATCCGAGATGTAGCGGAGGCCTGCCGCTTCCGCAGAGGTGGCCGGGTCCTTGATCAGCTCTGGCTCTTGCTGCTGTTCAGGCGCGGAGCGGCGTGCTCGCTTCGCGCCCACTGGCCCGCGGCGAGGTGGCTCCGACGACCGGGTTACGCTCCGCTTCGGTGCGCGGGGCTTGTCAAGATCTCGTTCGAGGACACCCGAGGCGCCTCCTATTCCCAACCCGGCCATGTAGGAACCTCCGGGAGTCCGTCCGTCGCGGCCTCGCCTGTCGATGCGTTGTCATCCGTGGTGCGCCATCCCTCTGCGTCAGCCAGCCCCGCGGTGCGGGAGCGGCTGGGGCCTCGCCGCTCTTGCCTGGTGCGCGACGTGACGCCGCCCGCCGGATGCATGGTTTGTGCCACGCCGGGCCGGTCGCGTAGCGTCACGGGTGGTGCGTGCCAGCGGGGCTCCTTGCACTGTCCACCCCGGTGGAGTCCCTTGCCTCGTCTCGAAGGACGGCATGGCTATGCCTGAGCGGGCCGACGCAAGGGGGCGAGACGGCACCGGGGGTTGGTAGACTCTCGACCAGTCATCGTATCGCCAGGCAAAGGAGCCGGACCGTGACGCGTTACTGCCCCGCTGGCGAAGGCGCCTTCGAGGATTGGGCTGAGCGGTGTCCAGCGTGCGGGCAGCCGCTGCAAGCGGAACCACCCCCTGCGCCGTCTCGCATGGTGGCCCAGCCGGCCGACGAGCCGGTCGTCTTCCTGGCCACGGCACCGAACGAGCCGGTCGCCCAGCTTTGGCTCCAGGTGCTGGAGGATGAGGGCATCCGGGCGATGGCCAAACCGGCCGGACCCGGTTATGGAGCCTGGGGATCCGTGGCGACCTTCGAGCACGAGCTGTTCGTGCTGCGGTCCACCCACGACCGTGCCTCAGCCGTCATTGCTGATTTGCAGGCGGACGACGAGGGCACCAGCGGCTGAGGACCCGGCTCGCCGAGCCGGGAAGGAGCCCATCAGCGGTTACCGCTGGGGTAGGAAATTTCGTAGCCGTGACCGCGGCGGGGCACCTCCAAGACCACGATGGTGCCCTGTCCGGCGGTCAGCACCCGGACCGTGACGGGCACGCTGCGGACCTGTCCGCCTTGGGGCGCCTCCGCCAGTTCCACATAGCAGGAGGCGTCCTCACGGTCGTGCTCTGGAGGGGCGACGCGCGCCGAGGGCAGCCGGAGGGAGGACGCACCGGTGAGATCTACCTCTACTCCAAGCAAGGTTCCGGCCTCGCCGATATCCAGCACCCCGGGAAGCTGATGTTCTCCGGTCGAGGGGGCTGGATCGCCAACAAGAAGCAGCCGGATCGCGTCCCCACGGGATTCGACTTCGACATGCCCCTCGGCGAAACTCGGGCCTAGAAACGACGCAGGGTGCATCGGACCACCGTTGTCCCTGGCGTCTGCTCAACGGTCGGCGAGTCAACCAGTTCGACGTTGACCGTGGCGCCGTTACCATTTGGAATGCCGAGGGCGTATCCCCAGGCGGTATAGCCGTCGTCTGTTTCCAGGACACCATCCAGGCGGACGTGGCTGAGCCCGGTGCCATTGGCATCGACTTGGGCCAAGAGATCGGCGGCCAGTTCCGTCAACACCGCCGGAAAGTCCCGGCCCTGGCCTCGGATGGCGGCCGCGCTCGTCGCCTCCTCGGGTCGGCGGGCGACGAGGGTGCCGCCACTGGCGGCAGCGAGGATGCCTGTCAGGGCAGCGGCCAGCGCAGCATCAGGGTCAGCGGCGGTCGCCGTCAGTAGGGCCCGGCCGGCGTCGTCCCAGTCGGTCAGATCGTAGCGACCGCTCCCCTCCCCTCCCGCGCCATTCACGTCGCCCATCCTGCGTTCCCCCGCCTTGCCGCTGGCCACCCGTGGTCCGCTCCCCCAGCGGCCCAGCCCCAACCATACCATCGACCATCGGGAGCCCCGCCCCTTGCACCCCCGGCTCCCTAAGCAGGTCTGGTTGCCGGGAGCACAGGACGCCGGGATGATCCAATCAATAGGAATATTATGTATACTCTTTGTGCTAATTGCGGGGAGTGGTACGTGGCTTGCATGAACGGACTGACGAGTTGTTGGAGTGAAGGAGCCTGACCGGCCAGGCCGGCAGCGTATGGAGGACCGAGGCGATGCGGGTTGGCGGGATCGGCGTCCTGCCTACGGCAAAGACGGTATTCAAGGAGTTCCGTGAGGATGATGCCCAGGGGCTAGCCTCGGAGGTGGCGTACCATCTCCTCTTCTCTGTGGTGCCTCTGCTCATCTTTCTTACCGCGCTCTCTGGCTTCGTCAGTC
>JALYMD010000473.1 GCA_030773875.1 Chloroflexota bacterium
GAGGAGGGGAGCCGGTTTCCATCCGCCAACTTCTGGGGCTCCCGGGCGATTACGGGCGCCATCGCTCCGGACGATCCCCAGACGACGCATGGCTACGACGGGGAATCGATCGCGGAGGCGATGCGAGCGGTCGGGCTGGAACCGGAGCGGATCCTCGAGGCGGAGCGCGACGACCTCGACGCCTTCGTCGAGCTCCACATCGAGCAGGGGCCGATCCTCGAGCAGTCTGGGCTGCCAGTGGGGATCGTGAATGCGATCACTGGCATCCGCCACTACGTCGTCGAGCTGGGGGGAACGGCTAACCACGCGGGGGCGTTCCCGATGGACCTGCGGCGCGACCCCATGGCTGGTGCCGCGGAGATCATTTCAGGTGTCGTTGCCACGGCCCACCGGATGGGGCGCCCGGCGGTGACAACGGTCGGACGGGTGGTCGTGGAGCCGAACGGCCCGGCGATTGTGCCCGAGGCGGTGACGTTTACGGTGGACGCCCGGCACCCCGATCCGGCCGCCCGGGACGCCCTCTACGCCAAGCACGAGGCACTGATGCGGGAGGTCGCGGCGCGACGCGATCTGGAGATTTGCTGGCATCACACCTTTGACCAGGCCCCGCTCACCTGCGACCCGGCCCTCGTCCGCTTGCTTGAGGAGGCCGCGGCGAATCAGGGAGTGCCGACGTTGACGATGGCCAGCGGCGCGGTGCACGACACCCAGCGGATGGCGGCGCGGTGCCGGGTGGCGATGCTCTTCGTCCGGAGCAAGGACGGGCGCAGCCACACCCCGGCCGAGTTCTCGTCGCTCGAGGACTGTGTCGCCGGCATCGAGGTTTTGGCCGCTGCCCTTCACGCGCTCGCATACTGACCCGATGGTGCCAGTCCGGCCCGCTTGTACGCTGCGAGGGTCTGGAGACCCAGCCCTCCTCGCGCGGCTGCCCGAGGAACGCCCTCGGTGCAAGAGACGGGCTTGTCCACTTCCAGTCAAAACATGCCTTGGCGCGGCCCGCACGCGCGTCGCAGATCCCAAAGATCATCGGAGTCGGGCTCGCCCTTCGTAGCAGCACTTGACCTGCTAGCATGCCGGTACTGAGGCGGGCCCCGGCCTCCGCTGCAGCCGTGGTGCGGAGTCACGGTCAAACGAGAGGACGGTCATCACGCCTCCCGCACGCCCAGCCGGGTTTTCGAAAGGATCTGGCACGGGTCCCTATGGCGAGACGCGCGTCTCGCCGTAGGTGGATCGATGGACAGAACGCGGGGCTTCGGATCAAGCGGCTGGGGGTTGAATCCCTCCGGGGTACTCTGGTTTCCCTCTGTCCCTCCCTTCGATTGGTAGAGAAAGATCGCTTCGCCGGAGGTCCCTTTTTTAGATGCGTGCCCACATTCTCTCCATCGGGACCGAGCTGCTGCTCGGCTACCTCACGGATACGAACGCCACCTTCCTTGCCCGCGACTTGGCGCCGCGAGGGATCCAGTTGGTTCACGTCACCCAGGTGGGCGACGACCTTTCGCGGATGGTGAAGGCTTTTGAGGTGGCCTTGGCGGACGCCGACCTGGTCATTGCCACGGGTGGCGTCGGGCCGACGGACGACGATTTGACGCGAGAGGCGATCGCAAAAGTCGTCGGGCAGACCCCGGAGGTGGATCTGCGGCTTCTAGCGGAGATTGAAGCGTTCTTCGCCGCGCGGGGCGCGATGATGCCCTCCCGAAACGCGAAACAGGCCTGGTTGATCCCGTCTGCTGAGCCTTTGCCGAACCCGGTCGGGACGGCGCCTGGTTGGTTTGTGCGGCACGAGGGACGGGTGATCGTGGCGATGCCGGGCGTTCCACGCGAGATGTACCGGATGTGGGCAGAGCAGGCCGTTCCCCGTCTCCAGCGCCTACTACCACAGGGCTCCGTTCAGAGTGTCACCTTCCGGACAATGGGAATCGGGGAATCGGCCGCGGAAGAGTTACTCCGGGATCTTGTCGAGCGAGGAGACCCGGTGGTTGCGACCTACGCCAAAGATGACGGTGTTCATGTTCGCGTCACAGCGAATGGCGCGTCCGCGGCGGCTGCCCTCGCTCGCCTTAAGGAGACTGCCGACGATGTCGAGACGCGGCTCCTGCGCCACGTCTACTCGCGGGATGACGCCCCGTTGCCCCGTATCCTCCTTAGCCTGCTGCGGGAGCGGGGGCTAACGATCGGCATCTCCGAGCAGGGGACAGCAGGCCGGTTCAACGCGCTCCTTGGGAGCGAGCCGGGCGCGGCGAACGTTCTCCGCGGTGCTATTGCGATTCCGGCGACGGAGTCCGGGGAAACCGACGTGGACGCTGGGGTGCTGGCAGCCGGGGCGACAGAGCGATTTGGGGCGGATGTTGGGCTAGGTCTGGCAGCCAGGCTGTCGCTTGAGGGGCCTGGCGTTTACCGAGGCGAGATCGACATCGCTCTTACTGGGGTGTTCTCACGGCGGGAGCGGATCCCGACCCGAGCCTCTTTCGAGGATGTCCAGCGGCGGCCGATCTACTTCGACGAGCGGTGAGCGAGATCGATTAGGGTCGGCCTTAAGGGTTAGCGGGGGAACGGTGATCGTAGGCATCGATCAAGAGGCGCTGCTCTTCCAGCATTGCAGCCCGATCCTCCTCTGTCGCGTCGTCCCGCCCGCAGAGGTGCAACAACCCGTGCACGACGAGAAACTTGAGCTCCTCCGTGGGGGTGAGGCCGAAGTCCGGCGCTTGGGCTTGCGCTTGGTCTACCGAGACGACGATGTCCCCACCGTGGTCCGCTTCCTCGGGCTCTTCCGAGGGAAAGGTCATCACGTCCGTCTCCGTGTCGACGCCGAGAAAGT
>JALYMD010000474.1 GCA_030773875.1 Chloroflexota bacterium
TCCGACCGCGAGTTCGCCCTCGTGCTTGCGCGTCTAGCCTACGCCGCCGCCTGCGCAAAGGGCTTCGATCGGCAAAGCGTGGACCTGGGCCTCCGGCTCGAGGCCCTGCTGCCGGCCGATGACCCGAGTCGCGAGCGCGACAAACTGCTGCGCGACGCCTACGCCGCCGCTCAGCGGGCTGCCTACATCAAGGGGGGACGGCAAACCCTCGCCAGGCTGGCTCACCGAGCGTTAGACGCCGGCGACACCGAGCGGGCCCGTGCCCTCTTCGCCCAACAACTTGATCTGGACGAAGAGACGAACGACGGTGTGGCCGAAGTGGATGCGGCGCTGGTGCTCGGCGACCTCCTTCGCCGCGAGGGCGACCTGACCGCGGCTCAAGGGCTCTACCGCCGGGCGGGTCGCTCTGCCCAGCGACTGGACCACTACCGTGGCCTGGCCGAGGCCCTCCTCCATCAGATCGAACTGATGCCGGCAAACACGAACCCGGCCACGCTGGCCGCCTTGCAACGGCAAGCCCTGGACGCTGCGGAGCGGACGGCCGATCTCGTGCTCCAGAGCCGGATTGTCCTCGACCTGGCGGCGACGCTCGTCCGCGCCGGCAAGCCGGAGGAGGCGGCCGCCCGGCTGGAGGTCGGGCTGCGCATCGCCCAGGAGATCGGTGACCTCTCCCTGGAGAACCGCTGCCTCGCGCAACTCGTCGCTGTGGAGCGTCGGCTCGGACTCCTTCAGCGCGCAGCAGAGCGGGAGCGCGCCATCGTTGGGCTGGAGGAGCGTCTCGGCAACCGGCCAGCGGCGGCCTCATGGGCGGTTCAACTCGGTGCCACCAACCTGGGGCTCGGTCACGCCGAACAGGCCATCACCGATTTTGGACACGCTCTGAACCTTGCCGTGGCGATCGGCGACCGGCGGCTGCAGCAGCGAGCCCTGGGAGGACTCGGCGTCGCCTACACCGCGCTGGATCGCCCGGCCGAGGCCTTGGATCACTTGATGCAGGCCATGGATCTGGCCCAGCGCGCCGGGGACGCGGCCCACGAGGCTCAGTGGCTGGGGAGCATCGGGGATGCCCTGTGGCGATTCGGCCAGCCAGGGGACGCGGTTCGCGCCATCACCCGGGCGATCGGTCTGACCCGACGGATCGACGACGTGGAACTCCAAGCCAGTTTGCTGACCCGGCTCGGCGAGATTCACGCCGCCCAGCGCCAAACGACCCGCGCCCGTGAGTGCTACGGGCGAGCGCTCGATCTCAATCGGCGTCTTGGGCAGACCGGGGCACAGGCGGGACTTCTCGCGGCGCTCGGCGGACTTGCCGCCGATACGGGCCAGACGGCGCAGGCCGTCGTGCTCTTCGAACAAGCGCTCCGTTTGGCAGTGGAGACGGGGGACCGTGCCGCCGCCGCCCGGCTGCATGGTCGATTGGGACGACTCGCCCAGCGGCGTGCCGATCCAGAATCGGCGCTGCACCACCTGAGCAGAGCGCTTGAGCTGGCCGAGCCGCTGGACCAGCCCGCGCTCCTCAGCAGGACACTCCAGCACCTGGCCACGGCCCAGGACATCGCAGGAGACGCCGCTGCTGTCGCAACCTACCGGCGCGCGCTTCAACTCTGTGAGGAGTTGGAGGACGTGCAGGGCGAAACGTTGATGCGGCTCAACCTGGGCACGTGGCTCGGCACCCAGAGTCTGAACGGCAGCCGCCAGGAGGGCGTCCAGCACCTCCGGCGAGCCGTCTCCCTCGCGGCCGGACTCGGTGCCGCCGGTGAGCCCCTCCGCAGACGGGCTGAGCGAACGCTGGCCACCTTTGGGGCGGATTCGGTCACCTCGCCTGCATCGCGCCCGGCTCACCGATCTAACTCGGCAAGGAGGGCGGACGCTCCCGCCTCTTTCTTGGGTGGCCAGACCGCCGAGGTCCAGCGCGAGGCGAGCCCGACGCCCGAGTAGGTGCCGCGATCTGGTGTGGCGCTCTTACCGGCGCTCTGCCTGCCTGCCCCAGCCGAGGCGTGACCCGCTGGCAATCCCTGAGCGGGTGGCATACCGTCCCGCCATGGCCCAGCGCGAGAGTCTGCCCTTCCGCGCCGCCGGAGCTGGCGACGCCGAGTGAGCGC
>JALYMD010000475.1 GCA_030773875.1 Chloroflexota bacterium
TACCGTCCTCCTTGGGGTGCCATTCACCCCCAGAGGACTCCCATTTTCGCCGGACCAGCTTTCGGGGGGCAGGTCAGGGAATCCCCATAGTGCGGAGACTAGAGGATTGATGCCTTCCTATTGCCACTCAAGCCTTTCGAGTCCCTAGTTCCTGAGACCGTAGCTGTATTGCGGCTAGTTATGGGTGAACAGCTCACTCTTGCCGATGAGCAGGATGAGGAAGCCGATCGGAAAGGCAAGCGCACCCACCAGATG
Organism: Chloroflexota bacterium; assembly: GCA_030773875.1. The sequence continues at coordinate 256 of JALYMD010000475.1, forward strand.
CGCCGTCGACGGCGTCGCCAAGGGCCCACTGACAGAGCCGCCTGCCCAGGCCATCGCCACGACGCCGAAGCCAATGCTCATCCCGCCGATAAAGGCCGTGATGGCGGTCCCGCCCAATCCCCAATGCAATCGCCAGGCACCGATTTTCGCTGCGTCGTCGACGACCTCCGGTGCTTCCTGGCCGAGTGGCTTAGGCTCCGCGTCGACCTCGCCTGGACGGTAGTCCTGTGGTGGTTGCCCATCCTGGTCCTGCCTGTTCCGCTGCTTCAGCACCACCGCCTCGCCCTCGTCCTCCAACCCCTCATTCGCCTCCTGGTTGCAGATGCTCAAGATGTCACGCCGAAGCGTGTCCCGCGGGATCTCGTTCGTCTCTTGGTCGGTCTGATCAGACCGACACTCATCGCTCCGCTAGGGTGTTGCCAGGGGTTCCTGGGAGAAGTCTCAGGCACCATCACGTCGCGGCACCCGACGTGCGCGCGAGCGGCCCTGGTGAGTCTGGCGCCAAGCCAGTCCCGTTGGGAGCGACAGGCGGCGGGTTGGCCTTCTGGGTCCACCCTGAGAGAACCGCTTCCGGAAGGCCTGGGCACGAATCGCGCCGTTGCCGGCGGTGGGGTCTGGAGAAGAGGTGGGCGGGACTGCGTAGCCCTCGTGAATGCCCTCCACGATGGACGGTTGATCGACGTGAAGGAGTACCTGATGGCGCAGGAGAAACCGGGCGTGGGGGTTGGGGTCATCATCCAGCAGGAGGGGAGGCTCTTGCTCGTGCGGCGGACGAATCACGGCGCGGGGACGTGGTCGACTCCGGGCGGCTACCTGGACACGGGGGAGAGCCCCGAGGAGTGTGCCATTCGGGAGGTGCGGGAAGAGACCGGGGTCGAATTGGGAGAGGCGACCTTCCTCGGCATCTCCAACGATGTTCATCCCGATGGGAAGCACAACGTCACCATTTGGATGGCGGGCGCCGCACCTTCCGGCGAACCGACCGTGGCTGCGGAAGGGGAGTTGGACGCCGTGGAGTGGTTCGCCTGGGAGTCCTTGCCCGAGCCGCGCTACCACTCCTTCGAGAACTTCGTCCAGGGGCGGACCTACCCTGCTGGCCTCGGCCCAGACTCGGTCGCGTCGGGGTAAAGGGCCACAAGGGCGGACCCCGCCTGCTGGAGATACAACAGCACGGCCCGGGCGCATCGCCCCGGGCCGTGCTTGTCGGACCTTGAACCTTGACGGTCGGCTGGTTACGAGGTCGGGGTGGCCATGCCGCCCGCTGCGGCACCACGGACCAGGTAGATCAAGACGTTGGTGCCGCCCTGGCCGTTGTCACTGAGAAGCGCAACACCCGAGTAGCCGGAGTTGTTCACCTCTTGCAGGCCGAACATCAGCGTGTCGCCGAACTGGGTGCCGCCAATCGTCCCGCAAGCGATGTAGTTCTGGATGTTCTGCGCGCTCTCGTGGACGTTGATGGCGTGCGGCGCGGACACGAGATCTAAGATCGGCACCGGGATCTCGGTGATGCTCTGCTCAACCGGGATCGCTCCGCCAGCGGTCATATCGCCCCCCATCGGGGACGCAACTGGGGTGGCATTGCCGCTGCTCTGCGACGGAGTGATGCCAACGTCGGTCAGCGGGATCAGCGGGTTCGGGTCCAGGCTGTCGCACGTGCCGTTGTGGATGTGCGCCGGATGGGTCATCCCCGTCGGCTGTGAGGCCATTTCCGGCGTCGCGTCCTGGGCCAATCCAGCCGAGCCACCAAGCACCGAGAGGCCGAGCGCGGCGGCCAGTGCCGCCGTCTGCGAAAACCGATTCCCCATCGTTCACCTTCCCTTCGTGGAACACTGCTCCGACACTCGCACTTCGCGTTGTCGGTGGTTCTTGATGCACGGGCTGTGCCAGCCACCTGCCCGGTGTCGTCACGGCTGCTCGGATCTGGGCAGCCATGCATAGCTCATATCGATCCGTGCGGGACCTGCTTGGACGAAGGCATCCACCGTGCTTCTCCCAACGACAACGTCATCGGCACGAGGCATGGCAATGGAGGATCCGATGGAACTCAAACCGCTGGACCAGCAGGTCATCGTCATCACCGGTGCGTCGTCCGGCATCGGCCGGCTCACGGCCCTGGAGGCTGCTCGTCGTGGCGCCAAGGTCGTGCTCGCGGCGCGAGGGGCGGAGGCGCTTGAGGCCGCCGTGCAGGAGATTACGGCTGCCGGCGGTACGGCCTTCGCCGTGCAGACGGATGTTGCCGACTTCGCGCAGGTGGAGGCGCTGGGAAGGCGAGCGATCGAGCGATTCGGGCGCATTGACACTTGGGTCAACAACGCCGCCGTCTCGGTCTATGGCGAGTTCGTCCAAATCAGTCCTGAGGAGTTCCGCCGCGTGATCGAGATCGACCTCATGGGTCAGGTTTATGGGGCCAAGGTCGCGCTCCAGCACATGCGCGGGCAGCCCGGCGGGTCCATCATCAACAACGCCTCTGGGTTGGCAGACCGCTCGGTTCCCCTCCAGACGGCCTACTGCGCCGCCAAGCACGGGGTGAAGGGCTTCACCGAAGGGCTTCGGGTGGAATTGGACCATGCAGGCGTGCCGATCCAGGTCGTCACCATCAAGCCGGGCTCGATCGACACGCCGTTCTTCCAGCACGCAGAAACCAAGATGGGCGTCGAGCCGAAGCCCGTGCCGCCGGTGTACGCGCCGGAGCTCGTCGCCGAGGCCATCCTCCACGCGGCGACTCACCCGACCCGGGATCTCCCGGTCGGCGGGGCCTCCGCCGGCTTGGGGATCATGCAAGCACTTGCGCCCCGAATGATGGATCTCCAGTTGCGGTTCGCCGGCTACTGGACCCAGCAGACCGACCGCCCGAAAGACCCCGCGGCGCCGAGTAATCTCGTGGCAGGGTCCCCCGGTCCTGGGGAGATCTACGGCGGCTGGAACGGGTGGCGCTTTAGCCTCTACACCTGGCTCCGGCTCCACCCGCTGGCGCGGCGGGGCGCCTTCGCGGGGGGTGCCCTGGCAGGGTTTCTCGTCGCACGCGGTCGCCGCTGAGGTGGCGGGATCTCTCGTTCTTGCTGGCATGTGCTTTGCATCTTTTGCAACGATGAGCGAGCGCGTGGTGGTCGATCCGCGAAGGGGCGGAGCGCCGGAGCGCTGCCGAACAGGAGGGCGATTGTGGACCGCACCAACAATCCCGGCCGGGGTGACGCGCCCACGGGCGACGACGAGATGATCCGCGACGGCAGCCTGATCATCGACGAGTCGGCCGTCCGCCGGGAGGGCTTCGTCGAGTACGAGGGCACCGTCGGTGAGGCCGATGCCGCTCGCGCCGATCGGGTCGTCGAGGCGGATGCGCCGCTCGAGACCACGACGACCACCAGAGTAGAAACCGTCTCTTCCGGTGCCGGCGCCATGGCTGGCGACGACGACCTCTCGATGTCCAGTGATAACACCGCCAGTGCCGGAACGCTCGCCGGCGGAGGCAGTGCTCCCCTAGCTCAGGTCCGAGAGGGCATGACGGTCGTCGACGCGAACGGCGATGAGGTAGGCGAGGTCTCCTACGTGAAGATGGGCGACCCGGAAGCGATGACAACGATGGGCCAGGAGATGGACACCGGCGGCTTTCTGACCGGTGGTCTCTTCGGTGGGGGTGACCAACCGGATGTGCCGGAGCCGTTCCGGAGCGAGTTGATTCGCGATGGGTTCGTCCGGGTCGACAGCAAGGGATTCTTCGGCAGCGACCGCTACTTAACCCCCAACCACATTGCTACCGTTTCCGGCGACACCGTCACCCTCAACGTGACGCGCGACAGCATCCCGGATGGCCAGGGCTAGATCCGCCAGCGGCTTGCCGCGAGGGAATGCTGGCGAAGGACGA
>JALYMD010000476.1 GCA_030773875.1 Chloroflexota bacterium
TGACGACATCGGGCCGCAACTCCCGCAGCAGATCGCCGTCCACGCGATAGACCGAGAGCGCGTCACGGAGCACCGTTTTGACCTGGCGGTCGATCTCGGCGCTTGACGCCGACGGGTCGATCAGCGGCGCCGTGCAGACGGGGAGCCGCCGCACCGAAGGCGCGTAGTCGCACTCGTGGGAGCGCCCGACCAGCCGGTCCTCGCACCCGAGGGCGCAGACGATCTCCGTGCTACTGGCGATGAGGGACACGACGCGCTGCACGAGCCCGATAACCTCCTTACAGGGCGGCGCTTCCGCTTCCCACAGTATGCCCCAGCCGGCTGCCGCATCGCCCGTTGGATGCCATCGCCGTCCGAGGCCAAAAGGACACCATGATGGGGGAAAACCCTCTTCTGCTGCCCGTTCCTGATTGCTAACATCGCGGGGAGGCCACGGAAACGGCCGTGACCGCGCACCTGTCGAGGAGGAAGCACTTGATGAAGTGCTACGTCTTGGCCGCGGTCGCGGCCTTGGCCCTGATGGTAACAACGGCTACCACAGCGTTCGCTCTGCCCCTGCAAGCTACCGTCGCCTGTGAACTGGCCGATCTAAAGACTGACGGTCAAGACGACTACAACTGCCCGGGCGAGTAGACGACGTAGCTCACTTTGCAGGCAGCCGTCGGAATCGTACTGTTCGGCTGCTTATGCATGGGGAACCCGACTCGGACCGGCTCGGCTCCAGTCGGGTTCTCCATTTGGTCGACAACAGTGATGTCCCGCAGCAAACGGCTCCAGTTGAGCGATGTGGGTGCCCTGCTGAAACCCCACCACGTGCCATGTTCCCCACCCACGCATCGCGTGCCCTCGCCCTGCTTACCAGCAGTTCCCTCACCCCCACAACCTTCGCGGTCACGACGGCGCCCCCGTCCGATGTGCTGGATCCGCAGCACCCTGTCCCGGCCAGGACCAGTGCGCCCGCGTGCGCGTTCGGCCCAGCGGAGAAGGCCCTGAGGTCGTCTTGCCACACCGCTCAGTTGTCGTATTGGAACCCGACGTCGGCGGCGTAGGAGAGGGGCTGGTTCATTGCGCCATCCCCCGCGGGTCGGGTGGACCGGCGCGCTGCCGCTTCAAGGCTGCGGTTGGGGCCTCCGCCTGAAAGCAGTCCCGCAACGACCAGGACACCGGCCGGCAGGGTACGGAGGCGTCCTGGCATCGATGTCGGTGGTGCTATCCGTAGAAGAACCGAATCAACACGGCGAGTCAAAGCTCGGTGAATGAGCGTGTGACGGATCCGACACACTTCCGCCGCAGATTCGTGACCCCCTCCTAGTACATGTGGACGTACCGAACGACCGCGTAGTGTTGGCGACTGAGTCCCAAGGGCCCCGGGTTGGAGCCCGGCTCGGCTCGCCCGTGTCGCCTCGGTAAAGGGGGACCGCATGCTCGCTCGTCGTCCCGACCTTCCCGTTTCCCCATCCGCTCCCAGCCTCTCGCGCCGGTCAGCGCTCGCCCGACTCGGCGCCGGCGGCCTCGCGATGATGTTGGCCTCGCGTGCCACAGGTGCCGCCGCCGTGGAGCACGCGCTGGACGACAACCCGGCCACCGTCGTGCTCCACCGCTGGCTCGACGCCTGGAACTCCCCGGCTCCGGCGTCAGCCGTGGCCGCCCTCTACGCCCCCGACGGCACCTACGAAGACGCGCCCGCCGGCGCCCGCTGCCAACCCGGCGGGGTCGAGGCCTTCCTCGCCGCCTTCGCCGGCCAGGCGAGCGAGCTCGCGCTGGTCTCCCGCGGCGCCGTCCGGGCCGGCCACCTGGCGGTCGCGGAGTGGGACCTCGCCTTCCGCTACACCGGCCACCTCCCCGGGCTGCCGCCTGGCCAGGGGCAGCGCGTCGCGCTGCGCGGGGCGACGTTCTTTGAGTTGGTCGACGGCACGCCGGCGGGCGACCGGATCCGACGCAGCTGCGACTACTACGACGGTGGCGCGCTGCTGCGGCAGGTCGGGGTGGTGCCGGCGGCGGTGGCGGCCCGCGTGCCGGGGGTATAGCGGGACCACGTTGTGCGGCGGTCTGCGGAGGGCGTTGGGCTTCGGCTCGAGCTCGCCCCTCCGCCGCGCCAGGGTCACAGCGACGGCTTGTAAGGTTTTTGTAATACCCGTCCGCTACCGTGGGGGCACGCGGACGGTTGCTGCGGAGGTGAGCCAACGAGGCATCAATCAGCCCCGCGGTGGCCACGGCCGCGTGGATCACGTCGCCCCCCCAACCGCAGGGGACGGCAGGCGAAGAGGCCCGGTGGCGCGCCCACGACCCGGTCGCCCGCGTCGGTCCTGAGGAGGAAGCCTTGCCCCCGCACCTGTCCCCGCACGCGCTAGCGGTGCTCGCCCTCGCCGCCGCCACCGCCCTCTGGGGTACCTCCTTCGTTGCCGCCAAGGCCCTGCTGGTCGACCTGCCCCCTGTCACCGTGGCCTTCTTGCGCTTCGCCCTTGCCGTCGCCATCCTGGTCCCGGTGGTCTGGGCAACCGGGCACCGCCCGCTTCGCGGCATGCACTCCGCGCTGCTCGGCCTGAGCGGAGTCACCCTCTTCTTCCTTTTCCAGAACGCCGGGCTCCGCCACGCCTCCGCTGCCGACGCCACCTTGATCCTGGGCGGTGGTCTGCCCGCGCTCACTGCCCTGTTCGGCGCTGGCTTCCTTGCCGAGCGGCCCTCCCGCCGCCAGCTCGCCGGCTTGGCCTGCTCGCTTGGTGGTGTGGCCGCCGTCGCCCTCGCCGGTGGTGTGGGCGAAGCGGGCGCGAGCCTGCGCGGCGACGGGCTGCTGGCCTTGGCCGCCGCCAGTGGCGCCGTCTACACCGTCCTCGGGCGGAAGCTCTTCGGCGGACCGGAACTCTTGGCCGCCCTGGCTGGGAGCACGGGTTACAGGCTGCTCTTCCTCGCCCCGGGCGTAGCCGTCGAGCTGGCGACCGTTGGGGCAACCTGGCCCGGCGCCCGGGGCCTCCTGCTGCTGCTCTACCTCGGCGGGGCCTGCTCGGCGCTGGCCTTCGCCCTCTGGGCCTACGGGTTGCGCCACCTGACGGTCACCCAGGTGGCGGTGGTGAGCAACGTCGAGCTACCGATCGGCGTGGCGGCGGCGGCGCTGCTGCTGGGGGAGGGGCTGGGCCGGGGCCAGCTGGTGGGAGGAGTCCTGGTGCTCCTCGGCGCCTGGTTGGCCGTCGCGGCGACGGGCGTCAAGGAAGCCGAGGAGGTGGCCGGCCCGGATACGGTGCCGTCGTCGGCGCTGGCTGCTTAGCACAACTGCCAGGGGTAGATACCAGCATCGAGGTCTTCCTGGGGGGGCACGATTGGAGGTGGGCACAGGCCACCGATTGGCGGCCCGTCGCTGCGCTGACTTGGTACGGCCTCTGCGGCGCTCCAGAGGGATGTGGGTGCCGTGACCGTCGGTTGGGAGGAAGGACGAGATGGACCGCGAGCCAAGGCCGAGCGAAGAGGAACCCGGCATCGGGCTGGACGAGTCCCGCCAACCGGATCCCGACGTGGAGGGCGGGGAGAACCCTCCGGCGCGGGTGATCCCCGGCAACGTCGGCTCCCTCGACGATGTCCCGGACGACATCCTAGAAGAAAGGGCACGGACTGCCTGCGATGAGGAAACAGGGTGAGTTGGTATGCGTCGGTCATCTCGTGCGGAGATCGACTGTCTCCTGGGGCCTTACTGCTCTTGTTGCTTGAGCGAGGATTGCGCGGCGCGGGGACGTGCGGACGCGTTGGAGGCGGTGAGAGGCGGGAGCTAGCCGCGACATTCCAAGGGTGTCGTGCTCACGAAATAAGGTGGGAGGAAAAACACTCCCCCTTCGGTAAGGGAAAATACCCATGTATCCGGTATTGACGCCGCCGCAGCGACGGCCCAGACTGGAGGGCACAGCGAAGGGGTCGGCCGAGGATGCCGCGGGCCGACCCCACCGGCGGGGGTGAACCCCCGGCGTCGCAACCCGCGACGCGGCCGGCGCCTAACCCCTCCGGTTTCCAACCGCCCCCCCACCGGGGCGGGGACGGAGCCGGGG
>JALYMD010000477.1 GCA_030773875.1 Chloroflexota bacterium
GGGCGGTCCGGGAGGACGATCCGATCCCGGTCGTAGCGGGAGGCGAGGTCGCCAATGTCGGCTGCGAGCATCAGCGGGCCGCCCATCTCGACCGTGCGGACGTTGGCGAGGGCGAGGGCAAGGTGCAGCCCCGCCGCGGAGGCGATCGAGCTTTCCACCATCGTCCCGACCTGAGCGGCTACCCCGGCCGTCTCGGCGATCGCGTTCAGCTTCAGCGCGTTGACCAGCCCGCCACACTTCATCAGTTTGATGTTGACCAGATCTGCCGCGCGCAGCCCGACGATCCGCAGCATCTCCCGGGGGCCGTGGCACCCCTCGTCCACCATCACGGTTTGCCCCGTTTGGCGGCGGACCTCCGCCAGGCCCTCCAGATCCCACCAGAGCACGGGCTGCTCGACGTAGGCGGGTCTGCTCGGCGCCAGCTCCCGCATCGTCGCAATCGCGATCCCGGCTGTTCGCCAGCCCTGGTTGACATCCACCTTGATCGCCACATCCGGCCCGACCGCTTCCCGCACCGCCGCCAAGCGCCGCACGTCCAGCCGTGGATCCGCGGAGTCCCCCACCTTGACCTTCACCGTCGCGAACCCGTCTTCGACGTGACGGGCGACGGCGCCGGCCATCGCGGCCGGCTCGCCCATGCTGACCACGCGGGAGATGGTCAGGGCCGGCTTGCTCCGCCCGCCGAGCAGGGCCCAGACCGGCACCCCGACCGCTCGCCCAACCAGATCATGCAGGGCGATATCCAGCGCGGCCTTGGCGGCGGGCACGCCCTCCACCCGGGCGTCGAGGGCGTGGATCACCGCTTCCCGGTCTCGCGCGTCCCGCCCGATGAGGAGGGGAGCCAGGTCCTGGCGCAACGTCTCGGCGGTGCCGGCGTAGGTCTCGCCGGTCACGTTCGGGTCCGGCGTCGCCTCGCCCCAGCCGACCGCGCCGTCCGCTGTCGCCACCCGGACCAGCACGGTCGGCACGTCCGGGTAGGTGGCGTAGGCGATCGTGAACGGCTCCCGCAGGGGCAGCCGGACGGGAATCACCTCAATGGACGAGATGGCCAGGGGGCGGGTCATTCGCGATCAGCCTGTGGTTGACGGTCGGCGGTGCGGTGCTCGATCACGTACGCGCCCAACCCGTCCGGCCCGGCCCCGGCGACGAAGCCGACGATCGCGAACCCTGCGGCAAAGGCCCGTTGGAGGGTCTCGCGCAGCGCGAACCGCCAGTGTGCCGCCGCCTCTGGATCGGTCGCGAGCAGGGCGTCGATGTCGCCCGGCAGATGCACCAAGGCTCGGCTCGCCTCAGGAAGCGGTCCGGCCGACTCGACGACGGGCAGGCCGGCCACATCCACCAGGGTGCGAGGGATGGTCCGACCGAGGAGGCGATCACGCACGTGCAGGCTCGTGAGTGGCCAAATGACGTGGAGGCGGTCAGTGGGAAGACCGCCGTAGAGGCCGGCCCCGAACCCCGCGCCGTAGCGGTCCTCCTCGTAGCGGTCGGCGTGGGCGCCGAGCTTCTCGAAGTTGAGGCGGGCGTTGGCGGCGCGGAGGGGATCCACGGTCCAGACCACCTCAGCGACGCCCCGTTCCAGGGCGACCGCCGCCTGGAGCCGCTTCAGCGCGGTCCCCACCCCGGCCCCTCGCCCTTCCGCCCGCACGGCCAGCAGGTCGGAGACGAGCCGCGGCCGTCCTTCCACGAAGCCACCCCAAGCGACCGCCGCGCCAAGCGGCACTGCGTCGGTGCCTGCTCCGTCTGGGAAGACGCCGATCACTGCCCCGCCGGTCTCCGGCACGACCACCAGTTCACTGGCCGGGATCACGTCCAGGTCCGTGACGCCGAAGACGGTCCGCTGCAGATCTTCCACTGGGGTGAGGTCCCCCACTCGGCTCAGCAGGCAGAAGAGCATCCGCTGCCCGCCTACCGTAGCGCGCCAGGCCGATCCTTCGTTCCCTATGGGCACAAAGCCGAGATCCTCCGCTGAGAAAGGCAGCGTCGTCACCTCCTGTGGGAGGGTCGTTGGCTCGGCGTCGGGCACGGCTCTGTCCTGGACGTCTGCACCGGTTCACGGGGCGATCCTCTTGGTCCGGCCTGGCGGTCATTCTCCGGACCACTGTCCGATACGTCAACGATTGCTACTGGGTCGCGGTTGGCGTTCGAGGGGCCACGCTTTACCCGATGGGCGTGGCGACCGGTGGCGGCTCGATCGTGAGGGGCGCGTTATAGGCCACGAAGACGGTCCGGTTCACGGTGCCGCCTGCGCGAGTCTCCACCAAGCAGGGCAAGTCGTCGGGACCGAGAGCAATCGTGTACTCGATCCGCTCGCCCGTCGCGGTCGTGTCGACGGCGCCAAAGGCTTCGCATGTCCGCCCCTCGACATCCATGGGGCCGAGCGGCGTGATTGGGAGCGCGCGCGTCTCCGCCGGCAGTGCGGCGTAGGGTGGCTCCACGGGGGCTGCCAGGTCCGCGATCAGACCGCTGACCCGGCTGACGGGATCGACGGCCGTCGGATCGACTTCGACCCAGGTCGCCGGATCAAGGTCAGGACGGACGACCACCTGCGCGATCGATCCCCGCAGGAAGACACGCCCTCCGATGCCCACGAACTCGCCGGTGACCGACCCGCCTTCCCGAATCGTCCGGTGCTTGCGGTCCGGGAGGATGATCTCGTCCACGATCTCCAGCGCTGGCGCTCCGCCCACCGGTGTCCCGA
>JALYMD010000478.1 GCA_030773875.1 Chloroflexota bacterium
GCTCCCGGTCGCTCGTTGCCCCCTACGGACGCTGGTCCCAGGGAGCCAGCGGGAAGATCGGCTCGGCGACGGCAAACTCCTGCGGGAAGACAGTCCGGTACTGGCCACCCTGCACCTGGACGATGATGCCGCGGCCCAGCTCGTTCTGCTGGTTCTCGTCGAAGGTCACCCCGGTCCAAGGCATGATCGTGTCCGCCTCGCCCAGGTTGGTCTCGACCAGCGCCTGGTGGATCGCCTCAGGATCGGTCGAGCAGGCGCGGTTGATCGCGTCAAGCAGCGTGAGCATGCCGGTGAAGCCGCGGGCCGGGACGTCGTAGAGGTCCTTGCCCGCCACCGCCCGGTACAGCTCGTTGACCTGCCCGGCAACCGGCTTCACCTCAAAGATGTCGGGCGAGAAGGCGGACCGGGTCGCGATCCCCTCCGCACCGCCTCCCACCGCCTGGATAAAGGCCGGGTCGGCGTATCCGGCGTCCTGGGCGACGATCGTCTTCGGCAGGTAGCCGAGCTGGCGGGCGGTCTGGATCGTCAGGATCGCGTCCGTCGTGTAGGAGGAGGGAATCATCACGTCGGCGCCCTGCTGCTGCAGAGCCTGCACCTCGGCCGTGAGCGACGAGGCTCCCGTCGCGTGGCGGACCTCGCCGGCGATCGTCAGGCCCCGCTCCTGCGCCTGGGCGGTCAGCGCCTCGGCGCTGTTGACCCCAAAGTCCGTGTCCTCATACAGCAGGGAAACCGTCTTGATCCCGGCGTTCTGGTTGGCGTTCAAGGACTCGATGTAGTCGTAGATCCCCTCGGAGAAGGTGCCGTCGTGCGGCGACGTGCGGAAGAACCAGTAGTAGCCCTGCTCCGTCAGGTCGGGCGAGGAAGATTCGGCGTTCAGGAACGGGATCCCGGCCCGCTCCGCCGCGGCACTCGCCGTCCGCGTCACGGCGCTGTTGTAGGCGCCGAAGAGCGCGGCCACCTGCTGATCCTCGATCAGCCGGGTCGCCTCCGACTGGCCGACTTCGGCCTGGCCCTGGCTGTCGGCGAAGATGAGTTCCACCTGCGCGCCGCCGAGTCCCGTCAGCCCGGTGCCGGCCGCCAGCGGCAGCGGCACCTCGCCCCGATCCTGGTTGACCAGGTCCACCGCAAGTTGCAGGGCCGCCCGCTCGTCGTTGCCCACCGTCGCCGCCGTGCCGCTGAGCGGCAGGATGACCCCGACTCGGACCACGCCGCCCTCCGGCGCGCCGGCCGCGTCTGGCGGACAGACCACGGGCGTGGGGGTCGCCATGGGTGCCGCATCCTGAGCCGACACCCCGGCCCCGCCCGCGATCGCCGCCAGCATCGGCACCAGCAAGCCGAGGATCGCCAGGACATTCCAACCCAGGGCGTGACGATGTCGCATCGTGTCCTCCCACCGTACGGCCACGGCCGGCCGCCGAACTGCGGCGGTGATCCCTTCACCGCTGAATCTCTTCACCTCAACCCAGACCCCGGTGCCGGCTGCCCAGCCCCGCGCCTCCGGGGCACCGTCGCATTCGGAAGGCCGGGCCGGCGGCGGAGACAGAGGGCCCCCGGTGCGCCCCAAACCCACGCGCCCGGCTCTGTGCCGGGAACAACGCCCGCCAACAACCGTCACGAAACCGCGAGTGTGGCCACCGGCACGTCCGTGACGAGCATGTGCCCGGGCGCGTGGGTGAGCATCAGCGGCGGCTTCGCCGCGATCGCCACCGCCTGCGGCGTCACCCCGCACGCCCAGAAGACCGGCACGTCGCCCGGCGCGATCACCGGCGGGTCCCCCCACTCCGGACGCGCGAGGTCGACAATCCCAAGGTCGGCCGGGTCGCCGATGTGGATCGGACCGCCGTGCACCGCCGGGTAGCGCTCCGTGACGGCGACGGCCGCCTCGACATGCTCGGGCGGAATGGGTCGCAGCGTGACCACAAGCGGACCCCGGAACGGACCGGCCGGCTCGCAAGGGCGGTTCGTCCGGTACATCGGCACGTTCCGGCCCGCCTCGACGTGGCGCACGGGCACCCCGGCTGCCGCCAGTTCGCCCTCGAACGTGAACGAGCAGCCGATCAGGAAGGCGACGAGGTCGTCCTGCCAGAGGTCGAGGAGGTCGTCGCGCTCCTCGACGAGGTCGCCGTCGCGGTAGACCCGGTAGCGCGGGATGTCCGTCCGCACGTCGGAGCCGGGTGCAATCCGGGCCGGCTCCGGAGAGCCGGGCGCCGTCACGTCCAGCACCGGGCAGGGTTTGGGGTTGCGCTCGCAGAACGCGAGAAAGTCGTCCGCGAGATCGCGCGGGAGGACGGCAAGGTTGGCCTGGGCGAACTCTGGCACGAGCGCCGCCGTGTGACCTCGAAAGGCGCCGGTTCGAACGGAGGCGCGGACGGCCGCCGGAGTGGTGAAGTGGCTCGTGCTGACGGGAATCTCAATCGCCATTCCGACCTCGCTTTCCCACAGGCCGTGAGGGGGCGGACGGTAGCACGGGGTCCGGTGGCTGTCAACGACGACCCACCCACCCGCAGAGTCTTTTCATAGTCGAGCGGGGGCGGTAGGCTGGGCGACTTGCTGACCCCAAACGCGCCCAGGAGGCTGCGCATGGTCCAGGCCGCTGGCCCCGTCCCCGCCTTGCTGCCGTACCTGGACGCCGTG